>JACRDV010000071.1 GCA_024860865.1 Methanobacteriota archaeon
GATAAAGTATTTGAGCAAACATCAAATGTTGCGTGTTTGCCCGGCATTCAAAAGTTTTCTATTGCAATGCCCGATGCCCACTGGGGATTTTGATTAAGTTTCTGCTTAATCGACTCCAAATGGTTTTCCAATAGGCGGCATTGCGGCATTTGACCCAAATGAAAACGGAATTATTAGTGTTGGGGGAGTGGGATTCGACGTAAATTGTGGCGTCAGAGCTCTTAAGACTAATCTCGCATTATCTCAAGTGAGGCCAAAGATAAAAGAACTTGTTGACACTTTGTTTCAAATAGTACCAGCTGGTTTAGGGTCAAGAGGAGAGATAATACTCAAAGGTAATCAGATTAATGATGTCCTCATTGATGGCGCTCAGTGGGCAGTTAAGCAAGGCTATGGTACAGAGGATGATCTCGAACATACAGAGGAAAAAGGGAAAGTTCCAAAAGCTGATCCCGCAAACGTTAGCCAAACCGCAATAAAAAGAGAACAAGGCCAAGTAGGAACATTAGGTTCTGGTAATCATTATTTAGAAATTCAATATGTTGATGAAGTTTATGATGAGGCAATTGCTAAACAATTTGGCTTATCTAAAGACCAAATTTTAGTTTCAATCCATTGTGGTTCAAGAGCTTTAGGCCATCAAATTGGAACTGATTATTTGAGAATTCTTGCAGATGCCGTGAGAAAATATAACATAAAAATAAAAGACAGAGAACTAGTTTGCGCGCCATTCAGTTCTGAGGAAGGACAAAGATATTTTTCTGCAACTAACTGCGCAATAAATTATGCATTTGCCAATAGGCAAGTGATTGCGCATCTTGTTAGGAGGGGACTTAGCAAGGTATTTCCAGATGCTGAGGTAAAAACGCTCTATGATGTTGGGCATAATACAGCTAAATTAGAAAAGCACGAGATAGATGGTAAATTAAAAGAAGTTATTGTGCATAGGAAAGGAGCTACTAGAGCGTTTGGTCCCGATAGGGAAGAAGTGCCTAAAGATTACAAAAATGCTGGTCAACCAGTGCTCATTGGTGGCTCGATGGGGACGTATTCTTACATTTTAGCAGGAACTGCTGAAGGCGTGAAAAAAGCCTTTGGGAGCTCGTGCCATGGCGCCGGGCGGACAATGAGCAGAATTGCTGCCAAGAAAAAATATTGGGGAAGCACTTTAGTTAAAGAGTTAGAATCAAAGGGAATTTACATAAGAGGCCACTCTATGTCGGGATTGGCTGAAGAAGCTCCAGATGCATATAAAGATGTTTCAGTTGTTGTAGATGCAACTCATGATGCAGGGGTAGCGAAAAAAGTCGCGCGGCTCAAACCTATGGGAAATGTTAAAGGTTAAATTTTAGAATAGTGAAGTTTTATTTTTGTTTTTTTACTGTTTCAATGACTTTTTCCAGTGACTTTCTAAGATAAGTGGTACCATTCTATATCTCTTAATTTTGATGGATTAAGCTGTTTAAAGAGGCAAGAAAAAGAGGTGAGAATGTAATGAACAGAATAGATAGAATGGTTAGCAGAATGATAGATTTTGCATTAGAAAGACCAGGGTTAGCTCCAAGCAGGATTTTGATTGTTAGCTTAAGCAAGCGAACTTTAGAGAAAGTTTTAACTCCAAGCAGGATGGATTTGATAAGAATGATAAGAGAAAAGAGGCCAAAGTCTGTAGGAGAATTAGCCAAGCTAGTGAAAAGGCCAGTAGAGTCTGTATCAAGAGATTTAAGATTTTTGGAGAGTTATGGATTACTCTCTTTAGTTCAAGTAGGCAAAATTAAAAAACCAGAAATAGAAAAGGACGTGTTAATGATTCCGTTAACTGCCTAGTGAGGGTATTGGAGAAATTAGGTTTCTAAAGAATTTGTCAAAAAGGCCACGTAAAATATACTTCCATACCTGGCGATGAAGAATTAAGTATTAGCATTAGTTTGCTTAGAGAAATTTACAAAAACTGATAAGACTGCAATGGAACTAGTTTTATCTATATCTAGAATTATATATTTGTTACATACCTCCACCTGGCGATACACTAACGTTAATGTATGTATGGAAAAAGAGAAATAAAAAACAAGAAGACCTTCTTGCTGCGCAAAGTATTATACGAATTATGTTTTTAGAAAGGGAAAAAGAGAAATTTCCTTCTAAGCGTTTGAGGTTTCCACATTTAGAAGAAGAAATAAAATTAATTGAGTTTGTGAGAAAGTTGAGCTATAAAGATTGTGAAAAAATTTTTGACCAGGTAAAGAATCTTGATAGAGAAGAACAGTTATCAATAGCTAAAAATTCTTTTGAAAACGAAAATACGAATTAATAGGGCTTATTTTGGCAAAATCTAGACCCTGCGCCCTCTTTTCCCCCCCTTCCTCCGTACACCATCATGGGGCACCGGTGTTGCGTCTTCAATCCTTCCGATTTTCAATCCGGCTCTAGCAAGAGCTCTGATCGCAGCTTGAGCACCAGGTCCAGGTGTCCTTGCCCCACTTCCGCCCGGGGCCCTAACTTTTATGTGAACTCCAATCACTCCTTTTTCTTTTGCCTCGTGCGCAGCGCGACCTGCTGCTTGCATCGCAGCATATGGTGAAGATTCCTCTCTATCAGCTCTAACTACCATTCCGCCTGAACACCGAGCTATAGTTTCAGCGCCAGTTACATCGGTAATTGTGATCAGCGTATTGTTAAATGAAGAAAAGATGTTTGCAATAGCCCACTTGCCTTTTTCAACCATTACTCTTGTCCCTCACTTAATTCAGTTTCTTTAGCCTCTTCTACTGCTATGACTTTTGGCCTTTCCGGATGTTCTAAATTCTTTGATAATGGCGAATCAGAATGATAATTAATTTTTCCTTCCTCCTCGCGCAATACTAAATAACTTGGAACAGTTACTCCGTGGTCGCCAATAGAAATATGTCCGTGAACGATTAGTTGGCGAGCTTGGTTAATTGTTTTACACAAACCTTTTGCATAAACTAATGATTGCAATCTTCGGTTCAATATATTTTCATTTTTTAATGCCAGAACATCATCAAGCATTGCTCCTTCCTCAAGAAGTCCAAGTCTAATTAACCTGCTCAAAAGTTGTTTAGTTTCAGTTTCTACTTCAGCGCCTGTCGCAGTGAGCAATCGTCTGGCATTTCTGCGGATTCTCCTCAGCATAGTTTCTAATCGCCAAATCTCCCTCTTACTCCTCAAGCCAAACTTCTGCATTAACCTTCGTTCTTCAGTTAAACGATCAGCTTGCCATGGGTGATGTGGTACTTCAAATTTTTTCTTAAGTTTTCTCGGGTCCCCCAATCTTTTGTCCTCCTACTTTTTTCTCAGGTTCTGCCTTTTTTTCAGCTTTTTTTTCAGCGGGCGTGGGTGCTGTAGGTGCAGGTGTTGGTTTTTTCTCCGGTATTTTTCCTTTCTTTTCAACAGGCGCGGCGGCAGGCGGTGGAGCTGGGCCCTCTTTAGCTTTTCTTTTAACTCCAACTGTCATACCAGTGCGACCAGTTGATCTTGTTCTTTGGCCACGAACCTTCAAACCAAGCTCATGGCGAATTCCTTTATAACTTCGAGTCTTTCTCATAAAATCTATATCGCCGCGAACCGATACTAACCAGTCAGAACCAATCAAGTGCAAATGTTTTCCTTCTAAAATGCTCTTCTGATGGTCAAGCAACCATGGAGGAATTTTATATTCAGCAAAATTTGCAATAACTTTATCAAGCTTTTCAATATTTTTCTCAGAGAGGTTTCCCAATTTTTCATCGGGATTAACCTCAGCAAGAAGTGCTGCAATTCTTCCAGTTCTAAACCCAATGCCCTTTATCTTGCTCAGAGCAAGCCACACTTTTTTATTACCATCTAAGTCTGTGCCTGCAATTCTCACTATGTACTTAAATTCTTCACCGACTTTTGTTTCAGCCTTAGTTTCTTCCAAATTTATACCTCAAATCAAGACCCCAGTTAGAATTAGAACTCTGGATTTCCAAAGTCCAGCAAATCCCTCTTTTTATCCTTTTCTCCAGTATATTAAAGATTTCGCTAATTAAGCGTTTTGGAGCCTACTAGAAACAAAAGTGGCAATAAAGCCGTATGTTCGCAGTTCCAAAAGCTAGCGCTGCACTGGGGTTTAAGTTCGCCCAGCGTTCATTATCAACAGTGATTCAGCATCTTTTAGAATTTTCCTAGAACGGCTTTAGTCCTTGAGAACCCTTAAAAATTTCTCCGACCTTAAACTAAATTTTGGCCAACAAAGGCGCCGGGGTTGGGATTTGAACCCAAGAGTCCCATAAGGGACACGGGATCTCTGTATTCATCATGCTCCAATCCCGCGCATTTCCACTCTGCCACCCCGGCACAAATTTTTACGATAACATTTGTTTTATCCGTTCTTAATATTTCCGGTTTAGACAAAATATCCTTCTTTTAGCTAAATTAGAACTTGATTAAAAAAATTTTCTAAAAACTATAAAATAGACTAAAGTTGATTTGAATAAATGTTAAAACTTTTTTGGGGTTGAAATGCAAAAAATAAAAAAAGCTAGTGGGCTGGCAACAGAGCAATAAGCGACACTTCTACTTCCCCCACATTCGCGGATAGGTTCCTGGCAACATAATAACTCTTTCAGTCCTAATCGCAATCCCTTTATTTAACTCAATAATCTGGTCGGTTGTTAACTCACTTCGACCCAATGATATTAATTCATTCTTTAAGGTGAATACGGCAACAAAATCATCTCTTTTTATTCCAGTTTCAGCTTGCAAAATTCCGGGTACTGCTAGATGGGCACCATGGCAAATGGCATCAACAGCTGAGTCTCTAACTGTGACTCGTGGCAGATGTTGAACAGTTTTTTCAAGCGGCTGAATAATTTTTTTCAAAAATTTTTCTTCGCCATCTTCTTTCCAAAAATGATACGAGTCCATTAACTCATGAAGTTTAGTTAAAGTTTCATCCTCTTTAAATGGACCTGTTTGAGTCCTTCTAAGCTCTGCCATATGTGCGCTAACGCCAAGTGCTTCTCCCACATCATGTGTAAGCTTTCGGAGGTATGTTCCTGCCTCACAGCCAACTCTAAGCAAAACATCTTTTTCAATTATTTCGAGCACATCAATATAGTATATCTTTCTTGGCCGAATTTGTCTTTTAACAGCAGCTCTGATGGGGGGCTTCTGAAGAATAGTCCCAGTAAATTCTCTGCAAACTTCTTTGATGCTAGCTTCGCTTGCATGTTCGTGTAAGTGCATTACACAAATGTATTCTTTCCCTGCTGATAACAAAGTTTGAATGACTTTTGTAGCATCCTCAAGGGCAGTCGGTAGAACTCCGCTAACATTTGGGTCTAAGGTGCCGCCATGGCCCGCTTTCTTTAAGCTTAAAATTCTTTTAACCCAAGCAACTACTTCATGTGAAGTTGGGCCACGGGGTTTGTCAAGGTTGATAACCCCTTTTTTAATGTGCTCTTCAATTGCTCTATTCTCTGGGGGGCAGCCGTACTTTGGGTCGGTGCTTTCTTCGGCTTTTATTAGAATTTCTCTTCCTTTCTTTTCAAATGGCAATTGGTTGGTCATAAAATCTCCGTTCACGTCGAGTTAGCTTTAATGAAAAAACATCAGTTGACTTGTAGCTCACCTTCGATTATCTTTAAAATCCGAAAGATATCGATAAACTCATGCTTAAAAACGCCTTTGGTATCATGCATATGGTAGGGAAAGGTGGGAAGCTCTCGGTGATGCGGTGCGTTATCCCATCTCTTTTTTAATTTTCCATTTATATCCTGCCAGTGGAACCTGTACTTCTGAACCTGAAGCTCTTTGTCAAAAGTTGCGTACACAAATATTTCGAGGATATCGCCGTTTAACAGAACAGCTCTTACTCGAAGGAATCCTTCGAATTCCTTTACCAACTCATCCTCTACAGAATAAGACTTCACGGCAGGAGATAGAATTAGTGCACTTTTAATTTCTGAAAAGTATTCGGCGATGGACACGCTATGCACTCTTTATTGCCTTCAGCCTGCCTTCGACTCTCTCTGCCATATCCAAAAGGGAAGCCCACTGAACAAAGTTAACTTCGTCGCCAAGCTCTCCGGCATTGTATTTTTTCAAAAAATCCTTGGAGGATATTTTATATTTTTTTTCAAATTCCTTCAATTTGCTCTTTATATCCTTCAGATCCCTTTCGAGACTTTCTATTTTATATAATGCAAGCTTCTCAATGGTTTTAATTACTACTTTATCCTCTAAGCCCAGTTTCGCCAGTTCCTCTAACAATTTTATTTTTGAAAGAGCATCCGCCAATGTAACCCACCTAAGAAGCTGTATTTAACACATTATATAAATTTGTTCGCTTCAGTAGCATTAAGTTTAGGCCATGTGAAATATTTTAGATATCACAATGATTTGAACATTTCAATATTGTTTTTCAAATGATAATCTCTCTGCCTTTGTGTTAAGAGTGTGTATCAGTAGTACAGAAAGCCTTCGGCGTATTAAGGTATATTGCATCTCAATATAACTGACTAGGCTAAAAAAGTCCTCCAGTGAATCATTTTTCTTCTAATAATCCAATCTTTTTAAGAGCCTTAACAACCTCCTCATCCGAGGCTCCCACTTTAATATCGATTTTTTGAGGTGTCGGCTCTAAGTGCCTAATATTAACTTTCCTCCGTTTAACTCCACTCACATCCTTTGGTCCCGTTACTAAGACAAAGTTTTCATTAACAAAATCAACTAAAACGCATTGCTTTCCAGCTTCATGCCCGGATGTTTTTACGCAAATTCTGCCTATTTCAATTGCCGCCATATCTTCTCCCTTTAAGTTGAGTGGTTATTCAGGTAATGTGCGCTCTATTGCAAATTTTATTGGAACGCTTAGGATCTCAGCTATTTGGTTAGAATTCCACCTCACCGTATCTATCACCAAGTCATAAATATTTAAGTTATCAACTTCAACTCCATAGATTTCTTTATACCGCTTTGCTTCGCTTTTATCTCTAATTTTTGTTTCATTAAGCACTTCTTCATAACTCCTCTTTTCGCGCTGAGCAATTCTTTTTGCCCTAACTTCGAGGGGGGCCTTTAGGCAAACTCGCAAATGTGCAATATCGCGCACCATCCATCCTGATAATCGGCCCTCTAATACAACATTTCCTTTTTTCGCAAGCTCGATTTGCCGTCTGTCAATTTCTCTATCGATATTTGGTTCATTTTCAGCAAGTTCGCTAAACTTAAGTAGTGAAAGGTTTTGCCCACTTGCCATTTGGCGAAAAATTTCGCCTGCTGATACGTACTGAAGTTTAAATTTCTCAGCAATTGTTTTTGCAACCGTAGTTTTTCCACTACCTGCTGGACCACTAATAGCAATAATTACTCCGCCCATGATCAGGGCCCCATTACAATAGAACGCACTTTTTGTTTAATCATACGCCGCATGCAAATAGGGCAGAGATTTCCACCGTAAGGCCTGTTTGGTCTTCGATTACTTTTTGAAAATTTTAAAACTTCATCACTCCTTGGAACCGCACTCAGTGGGCGACCACAGACCCCGCATATGGGCGCCCCTACCTTTTTTGCTTTATAATGAGTAACGGTTTTTCCACCTGGAGTCTTTCGTTGAACTTTTTTCATAGTTCTAGATCGATAGCGCGGAGCAGGAATTTTAACCACCTACTGCACTTTAAGTACTTTCCTAAAAATTGTAACAGGAGCTGCTGAACAAACGATATACCAGCCTAGCCAGCCAAGGCTACCTCCAAGCCAAGGTAAAGTGAAAGGCAGTTGGACAACAATTGGCAGGCCTCCATACTTATAACCCAGATAAAAGAAAATGACTGGGAATAATAAAAAAGTAACCATCCAAACTTTCATCATTTCCTTAAAGTATTTTTTTTGCAATTGCATCATTCTTTGGCTATCTTTATCTGCTTTTTTCACTGCACTAAAATCCTTAGCCTTTCTTGCTTCTCGCATTTTTTTGTAGAAACTTTGTTGCTGTTTTTTAAATTCAGCCACTAGAGTTTGGTCAATTAGCACTTTGTTGAGAAGCATAAGAATAAAGGATGCGGCTAATGCAACTACGAGAATAGTATATACTGGCGGAATACTTGGCAATGGCGAGATTATAGTATCGATTAACCGGAAAATAGGCTCAAGCATTTTTATCACTATCGCAGAGCCATTAACATTTGTTGAATAGCCTCATCAATTTTTCCATCGTTGTTTTTAATTATTTTTACAGTTGCACCACACAAAGCAGCATACGCCATGGCAGCCGCTCTGCTTGCAACAATATGTTCTTGAATCGACTCAAGTGATTCCGCATCTCTAAACCTAGTTTGATCTTTCGCACGCCGCCGTGCAATCTCTTCCGGATCTGCTTCGATTAAAACGATTACATTTGGTTGAAGTTCATCTAAAACCCACTTAGGTAAACCAGGTAAAAAACCTTCGGGTGTTTTAATGACGCTGTGGGTATCAACTATAATTGGATTTGTTTCAGCCATAATTGCAATACTTTTCCCGGCCATCCTTTGCACATCGCGCTGAACCTTTGCTGGCAATTTACGTAAGCCATCTCTATGTTCAACAAGTTTTCGTTCTTTTGCTACGTTTAACATTACATCCCCATAATTTACAACTTGGTATTGAATGCCTTCTTGCCTAACTTGTTCAATAGACCCTTTCATTACTGTGCTTTTACCAACACCTGGCAACCCTGTAACAACGACAACTTTAAAGCGATTGTGAGCTGCCAAATTACCACCTATTCAAAGAACCTTCGAATGGCAGGTTGCATTTCCATAACATAGTGTGAAGCCATGTCTTCATAAAGCCTGTACAAAATACCAACTGTTAAAAGAATACCTGTCCCGCCACCGAGTGCTCCTAAGAAATCAGCTCCAGCTGCTAAGAGCCCAATAGCAGCACCGCCGATTATAGTGACAGTCGGAATATATCTCTCAAGCACGCGTTCTATTACTCGAGGATCCCTTCGAAATCCAGGTATTTGCAAACCAGTTTGCTGGAGTTGTTTGGCTACAGCCTTTGGTCCCATGTTGGTTGTTTCAACCCAGAAAATAGCAAACATAGCTGCAAAAGCAACCATTGCTATGAGATAACACATGGCTCTTATAGGATCTCCGAAAACCATGTCTACGCCATGGACTGGGTAAAGATAATATACCACGCCACTGAGCGGCCTATTTCCTCCTATATCAAATCCTCCAAGTATTGGATAGCCCGTTCTTTGGAAGACCATACCCCAGAGTTGAATATTCCAAAGTAATGCTGACCCTAATATCACAGGAATATTGCTTGTGTAGAGAAGTTTGATTGGATATCTCCCTCGAATTCCATATTGTGTATAGGCGAGCGGAACTTCAACGCGAACGCTCTCAAAATAAACTACTATACAAAATACAATTAACACGCCTAGTAATGGGTAAACAACAACACTTGGATTAACTGCTTCTCCAGTAACAATAGAATTGATTAGCTGATATATACGACCCGGTGCTGGAGCCCCTGGGGTCTCTGGAACTGGATTAAATGCTCCAACCATTATATTCTGTGCAACTCCAGCTACTATGAACAATCCTACACCCGATCCAATTCCCCACTTTGAAACAACTTCATCCATATAGATAATCAAAATGCCGCCCATTGCTACTTGAAGCAAAATTATAGACTGCAGCATGCTCAGACTAATTCCGAGGGTTGGCTCGGGTTGAAACATCCCTAAATAAACTTGCGGCATTGCTTCTACTACGCAAAATACCATTGCTAAAAGCTTTTGAGTGCTCTGAAAGATTGCTCTATCTTTTGGATTAGAGAGATCCAAGCCAATTAATTTTGCACCAACAAAAAGTTGCATAACAATTGATGATGTGACTATTGGGCCAATACCTAAAGAGACGATGGAGTCCCCTCTACCACCTAATATAGCGCGAACATGTTCAAAATAATCAACAGCACCTTTCTGTAACCCAAAAATACGAGTTTGCATCAAGATAAAATAAATAAATAAAATTAATGCGGTCCATTTCATTCTCTCATAAAAGGATACTCGAGCAACTGGACGAGAAACGCCAGGGATGAGCTTCAAAAGCGGTTCAAGCTTTCTCAGAACTGACATTAGATTCACCTAGGACTATTGCTTTACCCCCGCCCTTCTCTAATTTTTCTATGGCTAGCTTTGAGAACTCTGGTGCCTTAACCACCAATGGCTTAGTTATTTTGCCGCTGCCCAATACTTTCGTCAAGTTGAGCACAGTTATATCAACTATAATTTCATCATTTTCTTTTTGAGCAAGTCCTTGTTGAACTAAAATTTCAGCAATTTGATCAAGTTGACTTAGATTAACTGCCATTGGAACTTTTATTAGCTCCAAGGGTCTTTGGAAACCGTGTTTCCCAAAGTGGTTTGGGATGTTTTTTATGATCCAACTCCACTTATGTTTGTGTCCACCAGCCATTCCGCGGCCGCCTCGACTTCCACCACCGCGATGCTTTTTATGGGAACCATATCCCATTGTTCGGTGGCCGCGCATCTTTCGTATTTTTCTTGTTTTGCGGATCATTTTAGCTCATTCTCTCAAGAAGTTTTGAAATTTCTTTGCCGCGATAACCTAAGGCTCCCCCTTCTTTAAAAGTGCGTTTGATTCCTTCGTATCCGCCTCGAGGCGGTTTGAGCCTGAAAACAAGCTTAAGGCTCGGGAAATCTTTTAAATTTGCTTTTGAGTTTGCAACAGCTTTGGCAAATTCTTCAATAGAAGTAAATTTTGTGCATTTCTTTATTTCATCATCAGTTAATGATGCGCCGCCAACCAGTTCTCCGCGCTCTTTCAGAAGCATAGCAATTGTTTGTGCATCGACTTCACCCCAAGTCACGTAGTCTTTCACTTTTCGCAACATTCCTCTATAGGTTGGGTCATCCCCAATTATAATAGCATGATTGACTTGGGTTAATCTGAGTATTTTTAGCGCATCGCAAATCTGTTGTGGCACCTTTACACTTCCTCGAACTCTGACCACTGCAATTTTAATTGACATCGTAATCACTAAGTAAAACTATTTTTTGAATTTTAAAATTGGAACTCGAGTTAGCCTCAATTTTTGAAGGGCATTAAAAGTTGCTTTTGCATAGTTTATTCGGGTGCATGTCATCCCCTCAGACTTAGACCAAACGTCTTTAATCCCAGCAAGTTTTAAAACAGATTTTCCAGTATCCCCTATAGCAAGTCCTAAACCACGCGGAGCGGGCAAAAGGGTGACTTTTATACTTCCAGCCTTTCCAATTGCTTCTGCAATGATACTGTGGGATTGACCGCAACCGCATTCCCAAGATCCACAGCCACGTCGAACATCGATTAAATTTAACTTGGCATTTTCAATTGCTTTCGGATAGCGGGTCCAACTTCTTTTGCTTTACCCTGTCCGAGTCCAATATACCCATCTTCATTGCCAATTACAACAGTCGCTCTAAATTTGCTTCGGCGACCTGAAGCATGCATTTTTTGAACTAAACCGATATCAATAACTTCTTCTCTCAAATTTGGAACTAATACATCGACAATTTGAGGCTCTAAAATTGGCAAACCTTTGCGCAAAATTTCTTCTAAGCTAGCAATTTTCCCCTCCTTTACCGTCCTGCCTAATTTTGTTTTTGGTTGCCAAGCTTCTAAATCAACTTCTGGCAAATTATTAACCTCCGATTTTCTCTGCAATAGCTTGTTTAACCTGTTCAAAATGTTCTGTAAGTTTTTCAGGCATAAGTCCGCTCTTTATATAAACCGAAAAGTGTTTTTCGTATTTTGCAACATCTCTTTCTTTCAAAGTTTTTGCATAATTTGCGATATGCTCTCCTTTGATCCGGGAATTATCAGGAAGTATATCCTCACTGCATGGAACACTCATACCTGCATCTATGGTGCCTTTAACTGCCGCATATGCGCGAGATCCTTTAACAGAGGATTGAAGTCCAGTGTCGAGAACCCCCTCTTTAATTCCAGCTTTGATGGCTTTGATGCCACAGAGATATCCGGTTAAGTATGCTGAGGGAATATTTCCACAGCTGCCTAACCATTTAAAATCGCGTTTAAGTTCATTTGTATGAGCAGAAATCAAAGTCTCATCGCCTTTTGGTATGGACCTAATAAGCTGAACTATTGTATGATTAAGGGTTTTTCGGATAACTATCCGTGGCTTCCTAGAAAGGAGTAATTTTAAGCGTTGTCGATAATCAGTTAATCCTTTGCGCTTTCTGCGAAATTGTACACGATATCTCGGACCAATTGCCATTTTATTACCTCGTGAGCAAACCTTTTTCTTTAATATAAACATCCAAGTGAGCTTTACTGCGAAAAGCTCCACCTTTTGCCATTTTGTAGAGCCTGCGGTAGGTTTTTGTTTCAATTAATTTTTTATGGCGCAATTCTTTTAATCGATCTCGAAGTGCTCTGATCAAGTTCATCCAAGTTTCTTTAGTTGGGGCTTTAGCTCCCTTTTTCCCTTTTCTACTTCCAATTCCTCTCCTTCTTCCTAACTTTTTCTTCCTATGCCTTTCCCTAGCTCTAACTCGGCTGATTCCTTTTTCAGGCTGAACTTTAATTGAACCATCAAGAATTAATTTGCGGACATCTTCTCTGGTTATAGCAGCGGCTATTTCGCTAGTTCGAGTTGGATTGATCCAAATGCGGGATGCCCCAACTTTTAATATTTCGGTGGCTAATCTTCGTTGAACTGTTAATGGCACAATGTCACCTCATAAGTTAAGGACTTTTATTTTCATTTCAATAGCTTTTTGGGCAATAAGCTGTCGTTTTCGTTTTCCGACTGATGCTGCAATTCTAACGGCTTGTACTCTTGGATCAACTTTTTCAAGCTCTTTAGGAGTCTGAACTAAGATTTCTTTATACCCGGATGGGTGAAGTCCTCGCACAGATTTTGGTGCTCGATACCCTGGCTCTGGAATTACACCTTTACTTTTCTGGTGTAGCCGAACTTTGCTGCTAATACCTCTTGGCCGCCGCCAACCCTCTTTTAAAGGCCTGTGTTTAAACCATTCACGTCTTCTAAAGGTCGGATGTCTTTTTTTCATTTTTTCACGTAATTTCAATAATCTCTTTTCAACCAATTTTTTCACCTATACTGGAACTCCATCTCTTTCCACAAGAAAAACGCCATCCTGAAAAACTCTTGGGTCTCGGCGACGAATTCGAGTAGCCTGCTCGATATTAGCCGATGTTTGACCTACAGTCTCTTTATCTATTCCTCGAACAGAAACAATGTTTCCACTCACTTTAACTTCAGTTTTTCCCACTATCTCAGCGAATCTTGTGCGTTTTTCACCTAAAAAATTCTCAATAGTGATTTTATTGCCACTAACTTTAACGGAAATTGGAAAATGAGCATAAACTATCTTTAGTTTATATTCAAATCCTTTTGTTACACCCTTAATCATATTTTGGATATGAGCTTTAATTGTCCTAAGCAGAGCTCTTTGAGGCCGGCGAGGATTAACGCATCTAAACAAGATTTTTTTATTTTGTTTCTCGAGGGTGATCCCAGCTATTGGCAGTTCGCGCTCAAGTTGGCCTTTGGGACCATTCACAAATACTTTGTTTCTCTCTATTTTGACTTCTACACCATCCGGAATATCGACAATCTCTTCAATTATTTCAGCAGTTGCCAAAATTGATACCCCAATATCTTTATCTTGTGAGTTTATTAGAATTATAAACTATCATGAAAAGAATTTATGTAAATCATTAAAACTCAGTACACATAGCAGAGCAGCCTTCCACCTAGATTCGATTCCCTTGCTTTTATATGAGTAAGAATGCCTTGCGGTGTTGAAAGAATTAACATTCCCATTCCTTTAGCAGGAAGATATCTTTTCTCCCATTTTTCAAACTCAGTTTTTTTTATAGCTGACCGTGGTCGAATAGGCCCACATCTATTTATTTTTCCTAGTAGTTGAACTTTAAATTTTCCAGCTTTTCCATCATCTATGAACTCAAATTCTCCTATGTATCCTTCTTCTTGCATTACTCGTAAAACTTTGCCAATCAATTTTGAAGCCGGGTGTATTACACATTCTTGTCTTCCAAGAACCTCATGATTTTTTATTGTGATCATTGCATTAGAAAGAGTATCCATTAGCACAGTAATCTCCCTCAACCATATTTCTCAAATCCTAATTCCCTTGCAGCCTCACGAAAACATTTTCTACAGATCATTAATCCATATTTTCTTACTAAACCAGTAAATGTACCACATCGCCAACATTTGTTTGCTCCGCGACCAAATTTTTTTCGGGCCAAAATTACTCCTCTACAATGTTAAGTTTGGAGAAACTCTCCTTAAGAAATGCCTTTGTTTCTTCAGGTGTTAGCATATGTTTTGGCGGAATTTTTCTTTTTTCATGTCGACGTTCTTTAACCCTAAAACCTGCCCGGTTAAATGTTATACAAACATCCATCCCAAAAATACCAAGTGATGGATCATACTTGATGCCGGGGATATCGATGTGCTCTTTTATACCAAATGATAAATTACCAAATTTATCAAATTGTGAACGTTTTAGTTTGTTTCCTACGGCTTCAAATGCTTTCTCTAAAAATTGTTTAGCACGTTCTCGGCGTAAAGTGGCTTTGCAGCCAATGGGCATCCCACGTTTAATTCCAAAATCGGGATTAGTGACCTTTGCTTGAGTTCTAACTGGTTTTTGTTTAGCAAGTTTTTCAAGGATGGTTTCAGCTTTTGCTAAACGCTCTCCAGCTTCGCCAACACCGATATTGATAGTGACTTTTTCAATTTTTGGCTGTAACATTGGATGTTCTTGCCATTTTTTTGTAAAATCTTCTGGCATTAGACAACCTCTGGCAGTGAAATCGTTGGCTCTTCTTTGCCAATAACAAAGACATAGTCTTTAATAGTTTGGAATACGCTCCCCGCGCTATCTTTTATCGAGACAACAGTTGGATAGGGGCCACGCTTTATAATTGTGTCTTGAATCTCCCCAAATTTTCCCGCGCGAACTCCATCAATAATTAGAGCTAAACTTCCGTTTTCAAATTTTAAATGAGACAAAATTTGTTGTTGAGGCAAACTTATTTTTAAGACATCACCGGTGTTGTAAACATCCTCCATACGAGCTTTTGGATCTTTAACTTTGATTAGAATATTTTTTCCATCGTGCAAATTAAGTTGGATATTTCCATTTTTTAGCGTCGTTTTATTTTCGATTCTACATAGTTTAAAATCAGCTTTATCTTCTATTTTGTTGAGCATGATTTCTCCTTTTGCATTAAGAATAACACGATATTTTTCATTTGTGGGAATAATCTCAACGACATCCATTAATCCTACTGGGAACTTATAATCCCGGCGAATTTTTCCATCAACTTTTACTTTCCCTTCATTCAAGATGGTTTTAACTTCTCGCGCATTATCTGCATACTTGAGTATATCTCTGAGAACTATGGCCAGTGGTAGACAGCGGTGAGCTGGGTGAGGTCCAGCCATCGGTTTTACTGTCCATTTTGCTATTTTTTTAGGCACTGGCCAAACAGCCAAAAATCTTTTCATATGTTTACTGCTACCGATTCTTCCCATTAACCACCAACTCGCTCAATGATTTTCTTGCGCATAGGATCTTTAAGTTCAGCCTCTAATATCTGAACATTTGATGGATGAATTGGATATTGTACTTCTCTCCCGCCTGTTTTTGCTGAAGTAACTCCTTCAACATAAATGCGCATTTTTTTCAAATCAACTTCAGTTATTTTTCCAATGTGGCCCCTAAAGTCGCCCCGTAAAATTTTTATTTTATCACCTTTTCGAACGGGTAAACTCCTTCGTTTAAATTTTTCACGGAGCTCAGGTGAAAGATTAGTGCTCATAATTTTTCGGCGGCGATGCATTGGAGCTTGGAATAAAGCTTTCCTTTGTTTTCTTGGTTGTTGAGCTTTCAAATAGTTCACCTTAAATTATAATGCTCGCAGCACCAGCTATGCTTGGCCAGCGCTCAGCAGCTTCCTTTGCAACAGGTCCTTTTATATCTGAACCTCGAGGGTCACCTTCTGGAGTAACTAAAACAGCAGCATTATCTTCAAATTTCACGTGAATCCCTTCCGGCCGGCGGTATTCCTTCTTTTGTCGAATAACAACAGCGTGGACTATCTCTTTTTTAAATTCTGATGTGCATCTCTTCACTGAGGCAACAACCATATCTCCCACACCGGCGCTCGGAAGTCGCCCTCGAACCCCCTTATATCTAAGAACTGAAATAATTTGTATAATTCTGGCCCCAGTATTGTCGCTAATTCCAATATTTGCGCCAACTGGTAATGCACGAACAACACCAAGAGGTTTCATTTTTGGAAGCTTGGCTTTTTTTCCAATTGATACTTTCCTTTTTTTTGCTTCAACCTTTGGGTATTTAACCAACTTACTTTCCCTCCATTTTTTCAACCACAACAAAACTTTTTGTTTTGCTCAATGGTTTACACTCAGCAATCCTAACACTATCCCCAACCTTTGCACTAATACATGGGGGGTTGTGGGCAGAAATTTTAGAGTGCCGTCGCTCATATCTTTCAAATTTACTGGTATATTTTGAATATTCACGTTTGACTACTACAGTTCTGCTCATTTTATCGCTCACTACAATTCCTTCAAGAATTTGTCCTCTCACAGCTAACTTACCGTGCCAACAACAATTTGGATCCTCGCACGTTTTTTCTGGAGGTTTTGCATCAAGGCCAATATCCCTTGCCATTATTTTACCTCTATTCTCTTTTTTATACGGTCTTCAGGTCGACCCACTAACAGCTTTCCATAAACTTCGACAATAGTGTCTTCGGGAAGTGTAAAGTGGAGGGTTACTTCCGCTTTAGGAATTGTTTTTTCCTTTCCATTTTGGTCAATGATTAGAGTGTTTTTTGTTTCGTCTATAACCTTTCCTTTAATCCCAATATAATTGGGATGGGTACTCTTTACAACTTCGGCAAGCAACCCAATCAATTCATGTCTGATCAAGTTCTTTGGCGTGATTGACATTTAAATGGCCTCTTCTAACTAGAAAGTGCTAAATAAAATTTTCTTAACTTAAAGGCTTTAAAAATGTGCTACAATTCTAGCGCATGTCAACCATGTCTTCAGAAAAGCCTGAATCCATTAAGACCTTTTTAGCCTTTTCTCTTTGGTCGCCTTGGAGTTCAATTCGGCCGCCTTTAGCTGTGCCGCCGCAAGCACATTTTGTCTTTAAAGCCTTTGCTAATTCCCAAAGATTAACATCGCGCTCATTTATGCCTTCAATAAGGGTAACAACCTTGCCGAATCTTCTCTTCATGGTGTAAACTTTGATCTTCTGGATCTCTCTAGCAATTCCCTCGCAAACGCATAGCTCCTTTGGCAACCCGCAAACTTTGCAAACATCCATTTTTTTTAATTCACTCCTTAGGTTTTTGGATCTCCTTTTTTATGGTTAATAACCGAGCAATTGTTTTTCTTAATGCTCGGATCCTTCCGGGATTTTCAGGAGGACCACCAGCTGCAATACTAGCTCTAATTCTAGCTAGATCGGTCCTGAGTTCCTTAATTTTCTCATCGATTTCCTCAGGGGACATCTCTCGAATTTTACCCTTCCTTAGTATCGCCACTCTTTTCACTCTCAGCTACAGCCTCTACTTGAGCTTCTTCTGGTTTCGATACTGGAGTAATTTGAGCAACTTTCTGTTCCTGTTCCTTTAGCTTAATTTCATCGGGAAAAACAGCATAAGGTGGCATAATTCTGACTACTACACCAACTATGCCCGGTTTCAGATTAGCTTGAACATCGGCTTCTAGCACGAAGTTTTCGGCAGCTTCACCGCATTTTCTGATATGTCCCTCTCTAAATTTTTCATATCTAGCTCGTTCACCGCTTATTTTTCCAGAAATTATAATCTCAGCACCTTTTGCACCTGCATCCATAATTCTTTTTAAAGCAGTATAAGAAACTCGTCTGAAATGCATGCCTCTTTCCAATGCAGAGGCAATCCTTTGGGCCATTATCATAGCATTGAGTTCAGGAACTTCAACTTCTCTAACTTCAAGCTGTGGATTTTCAATCTTGAATTCTTCTTCTAGGACTTTAGTAAGACGTTTTATTTGTTTACCACGGCCACCGATTACCATACCTGGGCGTTCAGCATAAATTGCAATTCTAGTTCCCAATGGTGTGCGTTGAATTTCCATTCCACCATAGCCTGAGCGCCTAAGTTCAGAAAGTAAGAATTCGTTGATGCGCAGGCGCTTAATGTTTTCAGAGATGAAATGCAATTCAGCTGGCAGGTTCATACGCCCCTATTGTTCTTCAAGAATAGCTTCAATGTGTGTGCGTTGAGTTTCAAATGGTGTAACACGGCCAAACGCTCTTGGGGTCCAACCTGGAAGTGGAGTAGTTTTTTTTGCAGAAATATGCTTAATGTAAAGTCTTTCCACATCAAGTCCTTTGTAAACAGCATTTGACTCAGCATTCTCTAAAATTTCTAAGATTTGCTTTGCAGCCTTTACTGGATATCTTCCAGCATCCCAATTGACTCCTCTTTTATGGCCAACCTTACTTCGGTAACGTTTGTAGGGGATAGGTGTCTTCTTCTTAGAAACTTTTTCCAACAAATCCTTTGCTTTAATTAATCTCATTCCTCTTAGTACTCGACAAATCTCAACGGAATCTTTCGGCGAAATTTGAAGAGCTCTACCCATGACCTTTGCAGTCTTTTCTACATTCACTGCTTTTAGAGAGTAGCCAAGCTTTGCCATTTGTTCTCACTTTGATATTTAGAGAGTCTCCTCACTTTTAATATAGCTATCTAATAAACGTTTGGTCAAAAGGGCGATTGTTCGAGTTTCTTTACTTACACGCAAGAATTCTAGCTCCTAAATTGTATAAGTAACAGAGTATTTTTAAATTTTTTGCGGCATTAACGGGTTTTAGGCTAAAATAAGCTTGTTTTTATCCATATGTTTCGACATCCAGGGATATTCCTTTATAATAATTTCGCGAGAATACCATTTGCTTTTAGCTGGGGGATGAATGCTTTATTTAGCGTTGGGAGGAGGTCACCTGATGCTTCTATGATTTTCCACAAATTTTGGAGGTCTTTTTTCTCATCGAAACTTTCTAAAAAATAATATGAGAGAGGCAACTTCTCAGAAGGTTAAATTTTTATTGAAGAAAAAGACTTCTACTGATTAAATGCTAAGCATTACTATTTAAGCGGGACGTATATGCTGGATTTCGTTGCGCCCATCCCTGGTGCACCGTGAAGTACTCTTTTTCTGGTTAGAATAAATTCACCAAGATAGTGACCAACCATTTCAGGGAGGATAATCATATCTCTATTATGAGTTCGGAGGATAGGAACCTTGCTTCCCCGCCTCAGCAATCTCTTAGCTCGTTTAACTCTTTCCAAAAACTTCTTCTGACGAGATGAAAAACCTCGAAGCATAGACCTGCGCTGACGTGAGGGTAGGAGTTTTATAAATTCATCCATTGGCATTTTTTCCAATTGTTCAAAGGTGAGCCCGCGATAAGTAAACTCTTTTGGCAAATTATCTCCTCCTTCCAGTTCTGCGCGCTGCAATGTGCCCAACTTTTCTTCCAGGCGGGGCATTTCTCGAAATAGTCGTCGGCCTGCCAGCATGTTGGTGCCTTCCACCGCCAAATGGATGGTTTACAACATTCATTGCAACACCTCGAACTACAGGCCACTTCCAAGATTTTGCTTTAGAGAGATAATGTACCTTTCCAGCTTTAACAAAAGGCTTTTCAATTCTTCCTCCACCTGAAACTATGCCAATTGTTGCTCGGCAGTTTGGATCAAGAAATTTCATCTCACCTGAAGGAAGTTGCACAGCGGCTTTATCAACTTCATGAGCAACTAAGAGCGCATGAGTTCCAGAGGCACGAGCAAATTTCCCTCCATCACCAGGTTTAGCTTCAACATTAAATATTTGTGCGCCTTCAGGAATTTCAGCTAAAGGTAAAATGTTGCCAGGCTTTGCTGGAGCTGAAACTCCACAATAGATTTTAGATCCAACTAAAATTCCTTCTGGAGCTAATACTAATCTTTCTTCTCCAGTTTCAAATCTAACTCGTGCAACTGGAGCTGTTCTAGCCGGATCATGGAGGATCTCCATTACTTCGCCCCAAAGAGAACCTTCAAGTTCGCTTTCCTCAAGAGGGCGATAAGTCACTTCGCCTAAATATCTATGGCTAGGGGCCCTATACGTTGGCCCTCCTTTGCCTCTTCTCTGCGATTTTAAACGCTTGCCCATGTTATTCCCTCAAATCACTCCAATTTTAGTTGCGATATCACTTGCTTTATATTCTGTTTTAAGCTTTACATATGCTTTTTTAAGGCCTTTAGATGTAATTTCAGTATTTATGTCAGCA
>JACRDV010000069.1 GCA_024860865.1 Methanobacteriota archaeon
GAAAAAAGGTATCAAATTGCCACCTGAAGTTGTTGATAAAGCTATCACAAATATTTCTAAAACTTATCACAGCTTAGGCGAATACTATGAAGAGACAAAAAAAGAATTCAATTATATATTAGACCAACTTAACGAAGTTCATTCCTCTCTAAAATCCTTAAAAGAAGAACTTTCAAATAAAAAGGAAGAGGAAATGGAAAGAGCTTTCCTTTTAAAAGCTAATAAGATTTATAGCGATGCTGTTTTTGCTTATTCTCTATATATCCAAATCTGTGCTAAGCTAGATAACACTCTCCATGATTTCGCAGGTGTTATTGGACAAGTTAAGGGGATAATAGAGATAACCAAGGGTTTTCAAAGCGAAAAAATAATTTCAATGGAAGAAATTGAAAAGATCCAACGCTCGGTAGGAGAGTTTACTTGGAGGTATATCTGGTAAACAATCGATTGTAAGAAATCTAATTCTTGAAGTAATTTACTTATTTAGAATGTGCAGTCTTTCTTTAGCTCATGAGTTTTACTGTGTAAATTACCAAAGAAAGATCTTTTAGATAAAAAAGGTGTTTAAATTTAAAATTCCATGTGTTCTAACTATAGCCGGCTCTGATAGCAGCGGAGGAGCTGGAATTCAAAATGACTTGAAAACTTTCGCTAGTTTAAACGTCCATGGCCTCTGTGCAATCACATCTATTACTGCTCAAAACACAGTTGGAGTTCATGCAATATTTGATCTTCCACTTAAAATGATTGAAAAACAAATTGATGTAGTGGTCAATGATATAGGAGTCGATGCCGCAAAAACTGGGATGCTAAATCGAAAAGAGACAATCAAAATTATATCAAAAAAAATTAAACAGTATAGTATCCCAACTGTTGTTGATCCAGTGATGATAGCTGCTTCAGGAGCACCCTTGCTCAGGCCAGATGCGGTAGATTTCTTAAAAAATGACCTTTTTCCAGTTGCAAAAATTGTAACTCCTAATTTGTTTGAGGCTGAAAAACTCAGCAATATCAAAATTTTAAACTTAAATAACGCAAAGCAAGCAGCTAAAAAAATTGCACAGTTTGGGCCAGAAGCAGTTTTGATAAAAGGCGGTCATGCCGGATTCAAAGAAGCTATCGATGTTTTATACTTTGGTAAGAAATTTTATACATTTAAAAGTGAAAGAATTGAAACAAAAAATCTACATGGTGCTGGCTGTACTTATTCAGCTGCAATTGCTGCTGAGCTTGCAAAAGGTAAAAATATAGTTGAATCAATCGCTTCTGCTAAAGGATTCATAACAAACGCTATTAAGTTTGGCCTAGAAATTGGCCATGGGCCTGGGCCAGTGAATCCGACTGCCTTCCTCCATAATGAAGCTGAAAAATATAAAATCATTCGAAATCTTAAAGAAGCCATTATAATCCTACAAGATTGTAAAAATTTTGTTAAGCTAATTCCAGAAGTTGGAACAAACATAGCTATGGCTTTGCCCTACGCAAAAAATTTGAGCGATGTAGCTGCTATTCCAGGCAGGATTGTGCGATTTAAGGACCACATTAAAATTGTTGGCGATCCTGAGCTTGGTGGCTCGAAGCATGTTGCAACAATAGTGCTAACTGCTATGAAATTTGACCCTCTAGTTAGAGCTGCAATTAATATCCGCTACTCAGAATCAATTCTCAAAACTTGCCAACGGATGAAGCTATACATCTCAACCTTTGACAGAACAAAAGAGCCAAAGGGAGTAGAAACTATGGAGTGGGGGACACAAGAAGCTATTAAAAATTTTAGAGGTATTCCAAGTGTAATTTACGACCTTGGAGCAGTTGGAAAGGAACCTATGATCAGAATTCTGGGGAAGTCAGCAGTTGAAGTTGCCGGAGTTGCTGCAAAAATCGCTGAGGCTCTCAAATGATCTTCAAGCCGAAAAAAGTGCCTCTTTTAACCTCATATGAAGCAAATCAAATTTTAAAAACAATTGAAGAAGCCCCGACTAAACTCTCGATTTCTTTAAATCTTGGTTTAAGCCAAAGCGAAGTTTACCTTGAAAGGGAAAAAGTTGTATTACCAAGCAGACAAACAATTGATATTTCTTCTCTTAAAAAGATGGCAAAAGAAACAAGAACTATTTTTTTTCTAGAGGATAACCAAATTTTTAAAGCTGCAGTTGCTCGCGAGCATTTTTATAAACTAGTCCCTACACAAATAGGTCACCCACCAACTCTTGAAATTGATGGAATTCACATGCATAGAGTTAAAGATATTTTACCAGATAGGGATGCCCAAATGAAAATTGATACTATAAACCCTAGACCAGGATCAATTGGATTGGATATAGGCACGGGTTTAGGCTATACAGCTGCTCATGCAATAAAGTCCGGAGCGGCCAAAGTTATTACAATAGAAAAGGACCTCAACATACTAGAAATCGCTCAATTAAATCCATGGTCATACGATCTTGCAAGTGAAAAAATCAAAATCATTGTTTGCGATGCAACAGTTGAAGTTGGTAAATTTGATGATGATTTTTTCGATTTTATAATCCATGATCCTCCTAGGTTTGCATTGGCAGGTGAGCTTTATAGTGAAGAGTTCTACCAAAAACTGCATAGAGTTCTAAAAGCAAATTGCAAACTTTTTCATTATGTTGGATCTCCAGGAGCTAAATATAGAAGAAAGGATATTGTTGCTGGGGTGATGAAAAGGCTTAAAGCTGTTGGGTTTAAAGTAGAACGCAAACCTAGAGTCCTAGGAGTCTTAGCCACAAAATAGGCCGTATTATTTATACCGATAATAATACTACAGGAGGTCTTCAAATGCGAGTAAGTGGTGTAATACCTGCCTTAATAACTCCTTTCACTAAGAATTTTGAAATTGATGAGGAAGGCTTTCGCTCAAATATTGATTTCGTAATTAGGGGTGGAGTAAGCGCAATTGTCCCAGTTGGAACAACTGGTGAAGCTGCTACCCTTTCCCATGAAGAACACAAAAAAGTTATTGATATAGCTATTGCTGCTGCTGGAAAAGTTCCAGTATTTGCAGGCACTGGCTCAAACAATACAGCTGAAGCGATTGAGCTGACAAAATATGCTGAAGATGCTGGCTCAGATGCCGCCCTTATGATTACTCCATATTACAATAAGCCAAATGATAGCGGTATAGTTAAACATTTTAAAGCAGTTGCTGAAGCCGTTAATATCCCAATTATTTTATATAACATTCCAGGACGCACCGGACAAAATGTAAGGCCTGAAATTATCGCAAAGCTTGCAGAGATAGACAACATCATTGCTATTAAAGAAGCCAGCGGCGATTTACGCCAAGTTATGAAAATCATCGAGCTATGTGGCGACAAGCTACAAGTTATATCTGGTGATGATGAACTAACTTACCCAATTATGGCATTAGGTGGAACCGGCGTTATTTCTGTTGCTGCAAATATCATCCCCAAACAGATGTGCAAACTAGTTGATGCAATGACAAAAGGAAATTTAAAACAAGCTAAACAGCTTCATTACAAGTATCTAAAGCTTTTTAAGACTCTTTTTTTAGAAACAAATCCTGTACCAGTCAAAGAAGCTATGAATATGATGGGTTTGGCAGCAGGCCCAACTAGACTTCCTCTTGGTCCGATGTCAGAGGAGAACAGAAAAACCTTGAAAGCTGTTTTAGAGAGCTATGGCTTGCTAAAAAGGTGAAATTTTGATTAATGTCGCAGTTGGTGGAGCCCACGGCAGAATGGGCGGCCAAGTTGTTTCACTCGTAACTCAACAGCCAGATATGAAATTGGTTGGGGCAATTGAATCGCCAAACAGCCCGAAGCTTAGACTTGATATTGGAGAGGTCATCGGTGTTGGAAAAATTGGAGTCCCTATATCTAGTGCTGAAAAAATTCATGATATTTTAGTCAATTCCAATGCCGACGTATATGTCGACTTTACAACTGCTGCAGCTGCAACTAAAAATGCAAAGGCTGCTGCCGAAGCCAGAACCGATTTGGTGATCGGCACAACCGGTTTTTCGCCTGAGCAATTGAAAGAAATTGAGGAAGCAATTAAAAAAAATCAAATTTCTGCCGTAATTTCACCAAACATGGCAGTAGGGGTTAATGTATTCTTTAAAATTGTTGAAGAAGCTGCGAAGATATTGAGAGATTATGATATTGAAATAATTGAAGTCCATCATAAATATAAGACCGATGCTCCAAGTGGCACTGCAAAGAAAGTTGGTGAAATAATTACGAAAGCGCTTGGGTATGATTTAAACAAAGTTAGCACTTATGGTAGAAAAGGAATCACCGGCGAAAGAAAACCAGAAGAAATTGGATTTCATGCGATTAGAGCGGGTGATATAGTGGGGGATCACACTGTTTTGTTCGCTGGTCCAGGAGAACGTATTGAAATAATCCATCGCGCCCATAGTCGCCTTGCATTTGCCCATGGAACAATGAAAGCAATCCGTTTTGTATATGGACAAGCTGAGCCAGGTAAAATTTATAGCTCACGCGAAGTACTTAATCTTTAATCAACAAAAAGTATCACAGCAATATCTCAATAAGGCAAAGCTAATGGCGACAATAAAAATCGATGTGGCCAAATGCGATAGATGTAAAACTTGTGTGGAAATATGCCCGGCTAGCATTTTTGAGCTTCATAATAAAGAATTAAATGTAGTTAATTCTCAAGATTGCATAGAATGCTATGCATGTGAGGAAGAATGCCCTCAAAGTGCAATTCAAGTCATTATATAAATATCTCGACAGCCAGAGGTTAAATTTTCATGAAAAAAATTAAAGTTGGAGTTTTAGGCGCCACAGGTATGGTTGGCCAACGTTTTATTCAGCTGTTAAGCAATCATCCTTGGTTTGATTTATCAGTTTTAACAGCTTCAGCACGCTCTGCTGGCAAAAAGTATCGCGAAGTTGCAAAGTGGTACTTAGAAACTCCAATGCCTGAAGAAGTTGCTGAGATGACAGTTGTTGATACAGCTCCAGATGCAGTAAAAAAGGCAGGAGGTACTGAAATAGCATTTTCAGCACTGCCGGCAGAAATAGCAGATGTTGCAGAACCAGAATTTGCAAAAGCTGGTTATATTGTTGCTAGCAATGCAAGCAGTTTTAGAATGGAAAAAGATGTGCCGCTTATAATTCCAGAAGTAAATCATGATCATTTAGAGCTAATTAAAGTCCAACAGAAAAATAGAGGTTGGAGTGGTTTTATCATTACCAATCCCAACTGCTCGACTATCAATCTAGTAATATCACTGAAGCCTTTGTTTGACGAGTTTGGCATAAAAGCTGTTATAGTTTCGACTATGCAAGCACTTTCTGGAGCAGGTTATGAAGGAGTTCCTTCAATGGCTATCCTTGATAATATACTCCCATACATCTCTCATGAAGAAGAAAAAATCCAAACTGAAACTCTAAAGCTTTTGGGAACCTATAGAGAGGGGCAAATACAGCCTGCTAATATCAAAATTAGCGCAAGTTGTAACAGAGTCTTTGTGTTGGATGGACATCTTGAGACAGTGTTCGTTGAGCTTAAAAGACCTGCAAAAATTGATGAAGTTAAAAAAGCCTTTCAAAACTTCAATGCATTGCCTCAAAAACTTAAACTTCCTACTGCCCCAATACCTCCAATTGTTGTTAGAGAAGAAATTGACCGCCCTCAGCCAAGGTTAGACAGAGATGCTGGAAAAGGGATGGCTGTTGTAGTTGGTAGAATTAGAAAAGATGCCGTTTTTGATGAGGGAATTAAATATTTAGCACTAGGGCATAATACCATAAGGGGTGCTGCAGGAGCATCTGTCCTAAATGCCGAGCTTTTGGTCAAACAATATTGGAAGGCAGCGCAAACTATATGAATATGGTAGCTCTTGTCCTATTTGGAGCAAAATCTTTCAGTGAACCTTGGAGGTGCTTAAATGGCTGAAATGGCTGACGAAAATGTCGTCTACGTTGGAAGCAAAGCTGTTATGAACTATGTGCTCGCGGTTGTGACGCAATTTAACAACAACGCGAAAGATGTCGTATTAAAAGCCCGCGGCCGCGCGATTTCTCGAGCTGTTGATGTGGCAGAAATAGTACGCAACCGCTTTATGCCAGATATTGACGTCAAAAACATCGGCATTAGCACAGAAGAGATTGCGACTGAAGAAGGAAACAAAATAAACGTTTCAGCGATTGAAATTAGCTTAGCAAAGAAGTAGCCCATTTTTGGGTTTCTTCCTAAAATTTTTTATTTTTATTAGTTTCTATTAGGTTATATGCTAACTATTGGTATCGAGCACGGAACTACTAAGATTGCTTTTGCTGTTCTTAAGGATAGCAAGTTGCATAACTTTTTCTCTTTAGATAGAAAGCTGCTCGCCCAAAAGCAAGTTTCAGTCATAGACACGCTCAAGCGCGTGTTGCCCCAAAAACTTTCTGAGGTAAAGATGATCGGAATTAGTTATTCCATGGGTGATGCTCTAACTGAAATTACTCCAATTCAAAAAGTCAAAAATCGAGGAATCTTATCAACTGGTGGTACAGGAGAATTTATTGGCGGAGGAACTCAAGTTTTCGATGAAATAAGTAGTTCCGGATTGCCAGCTGTTGTGATTCCAGGCATTCACCGCAATTTACCATGTCTAGATCCTAGATTTAGAGCAGCTTATTCCCACCATGGCGGCGCAGATAAAGTTGGAACAGCATATGAAGGATATCTCTACTCTCAATCTATTCTCAAAAAACAAGTTCAAAATTTGATTATTTCGGACATTAGTTCTGGCACTGTAACAATCCTAATTAAAGATGGAAAAATTCATGGCGCAATAGATGCTTGCTTAGGCGCAATGGGGCTTTACTACGGTCCACTTGATTTAGAAATGATTAGAAAAATTGACAACAGAGAGTTAACTGCAAATGAAGCTTTTACTTTTAGTGGAGCTAGAAAAGTTGCTTGCATAAAAGAAAAAGAAGAAATAATTCAAGCTGCAATTAATGGCGACCCTAAAGCCCAACTAGCCTTTGAAACATTAATTATGGCTGTTACAATGGAAATTGCTGGAATTTCCTCACTAGTAGATAAGCTCGATTGTATTATAATAACTGGGTCAATTGGGGCTATGGAATCGCCAATAAATATTTTCGAAAAAATAAAACAACAGACTTCAAAACTTGGTCCAGTATTAAAAATGGATGAAACTTCAACAGCAATCGGCTGTGCGAAAATTGCGCAAGCTGTAGTTGAGGGAGCAAAAGAAATTCTTGGAATTAAAGTTACCCTCTAAAACACGCTAAAAAAATAGATAAAACTAAATAAAATTAAAGGATCTCTTATGCCTTACCTGTCTATAAAAGATGCCCGAATATACTATCAATCTAAAGGTGAAGGCAACCCAATAGTATTTTTGCACTGCTGGACTTGCAATCGATTATTTTGGAAATACCAAATTGAAAAATTTTCCTCACAATATAAATGCATTGCATTAGATTTTCCAGGACATGGTAAATCTGAGCCTGCTAAAAAGTATGCGCCTGAGTTCTTATCGGAGATAGTTTACGAACTAATTGCAAAAATTATCAGTAAAAATCAAAAAATCATTCTCGTGGGCCACAGCCTTGGAGGAGTTGTGGCATTGCAACATGTCCTAGATCACAAAGATAATGTAAAAGGGTTGATTCTTGTTGATACCACCGCCCGACTAAATCAACCCACATTGCGAACTTTATCCTCTCTTTTCGCACTAACCGACTACAGCACGTTTATTCCGAATAGAAGGATGGTGGCACATGTCACAACTCACCCGCTCTCGGATGTAAAAATTAAAGACTTTATTAAAGACCAAATTGCTAAAGTTCCAAGTTTTGTTATAGCCCAAGTATGGAAAGATATGATAAATTTTGATGTTGCTCATAAACTACGTGAAATTAAAGTTCCTACCTTGATTATTGTGGGCGATTTAGATGTGATTACAGGAATAAAGGATGCTGTCTTTTTGCACTTATCAATTAAAAACTCAAAACTACGAATCGTACCAAGATCAGGCCATATGACGATTCTTGAGCAACCAGAAAAATTTAACAGTTATATGTTGGAATTTTTGCAAAAAATTAATGAACTTTAGAGAAATTTAGTTTACCAAGGTAAACCTTCTGTTGCAATTTTTTCGTAAAGTTCAACTTTAATATTTCAATTTAAAATTAGAGGGTTGAAGTTTCTCTGGAAGGAATTTGGCTATTTTAAGCATTTTGTTAGTAAAACTCCTTTGGATTGGTCTTGCAGTGTTTTTCTCATGCATTTTAATTGTTGTTTTAGGTAGCTGGCTGGTGAAACTGCTTTCCCCATTTATATTTGACCTGAGTCTCAGCCATTCTCCAACCTTAGACCACACCTCTTTTTGAAACTTGGAGCTGACGAAAAGCCCTATGTGTTTTGTTGGGAAAATCAACGTCTTTTTGTCCTTGCTAGAGACAGCTTCCTCCAGGGGCTTACAAGCATCCGCAGGCACTATGTGGTCTAATTCCGCAACGATATTTAGCACTGGCATATTTATCTTTCGCAAATCAATGCGCTTTCCATCTATCCTCATCTCATTTTTTATTAATAAGTTTTTTTGATAGCAATCCTTCAAGAATTGCCTAAAAGCCTCTCCAGCTTGGTCAGGGCTATCAAATATCCATTTTTCCATTCTAAGAAAGTTCTTAGTAAATTCTACATTATCAACATGTTCCAAGAAAGTAACGTACTTATCTATTATAAGTCGGAATGGATTCAACAACAGAAAGATGTTATTTAAGAAATCCCCAGGGACATTACCTAAGGTATCTACAATTTTGTCCACATCAAAGTATTTCACCCATATGTGCAAAAGGCCTGCTTGTGTGCTAAAGTCAATAGGAGCCACTACAGCAATTAGATTCTTCACTTTGTCAGGATGTAGTGCAGCATACATAACTGAAAGAGTTCCACCTTGGCAAACTCCTAAAAGAGAAATCTTATTTATGCCAGACCTTTTTTTAATGATCTCTACTGCTCTATCAATATAGCCATTGATATAATCATCAAGAGTTAGAAATTTATCTGCTCTGCTCGGATATCCCCAATCGATAAGATAAATATCCATACCCTGCTCTAATAGCCTCCGAATCATGCTCCTATCTGGTTGGAGGTCGAGCATATAAAATCGATTTACCAAGGCATATACTATTAATAGAGGTACTGGGTGGATTTTCTCTGCCATTGGATAATAATGGAGTAGCTTAAATTTGTCCTCCTCATAAACCACTTCAGAGGGCGTAGTGCCAACATCTATGTCAAAATTTTTAAACATATTAAACTTCCTTACACTCAATTTTTATTATTGAATTATTTTATAGAGTTATAAAACTTAAAGATTGTTAAATTATTCTCCCTTTGTACGACAAACAGTAGTATAAAGTCAGACAAAAATTAGAAGATAATTAAAAGAGTACTATTCACTCGATTAAAAAAATTAAAATAAATTTTTTTCTTATTTCATTTTTCAAGAAAGGGCTTTAACTTGGCCAGATAGTTCTCTCACTTGTTTTTTTAGAAGATGTATCTCTCTATTAATTTCATCTATATCGCTTTTAGTTGGAAGGGACATTGTTTTTAGGTACCCTTGTGAAACATCCTCATAATATTTTCTAAAATCTAAAAAACTATTAATAAACGCCCCAAAATCTGAAGCAAATTCGTCTGATCTTAAAAATTTGTCAAAAGTCTCTTCATACGTGCTTATCCAAGCATTGTAAGATTCTTTATAACTTTCAATGGTTATTTCTCCCTTCATCATTTTTGATGTCACATCGCGCATCTTCCCCATAGCTTCGGTCCAAGGCCTATAAAACTTAAAGTAGAAGTTCATCCAAGCCTTATAGAATTTTGTAAAAACCTCAAAGCCTTTAAAAAATTTTTCAGTAATTTCTTTCGCTGGTCCTAAGAGCGTCATTCCTAGAAACTTGCCAAAGGTTTCTTCATAGGTTTTCGTCCATAAATTGTAGAACTCTTTGTAGGCCTCAGGGCTTGCAGCCCCTCTTGTAATTTCTGCCATTTTTTTTAGTTGCTCTTCGGTCATCATTCAGCCATCATATCCATAGTTTATAAAGTTTAAAGTAGAAATCCATTCCCATTTTATAAAATTTCATAAGAGTGGTAGCATAGGTTTCTGAAATTTCCCAAAAGGGGTCAAACGCTCCTTTAACAGATTCGAACATTGGTACTCCTAGAAACTTGCCAAAGGTTTCTTCATAGGTTTTCATCCATAAATTGTAGAACTCTTTGTAGGCCTCAGGGCTTGCAGTCCCTCTTGTAATTTCTGTTGCTTTATCTGACATATTTTTCATTGCATCGATCCATGGACTATAAAGTTTAAAGTAGGAATCCATCCACATCCTCATAATATTAATCAAAGAATCAGAGTATATTCTTAACACTCCGGTCCAATGTCCAAATAATTCTCTCGTAGATTCAATAGCAGCTGGTCCCAGAAGATCATCAAAAATATCCTCATAAGTCTCTACCCACCTATCGTACAGCTCTTTATATTCCCTTGGATCAGTCTCTCCCTCCAGCATTTCTGTTGTTTTCTTCGATAAATCCTCCAGTGCGGCTATCCATAACTTATAACGCCCTACAGAGTCATCAGCACCTTTTAACAATTTCTCAAATGTTTCCTTAGTTGGCGCAAGGAGAGGCGTTCCTATAAACTTGCCAATGGTTTCTTCATAGGTTTTCGTCCATAAATTGTAGAACTCTTTGTAGGCCTCAGGGCTTGCAGTCCCTCTTGTAATTTCTGTTGCTTTATCTGACATATTTTTCATCGCATCGATCCATGGACTATAAAGTTTAAAGTAGGAATCCAACCACATTTTGGTTATATTGCTATATCCGTCGGACCAAATTTTAAAAAAATTTCTTTCTCCTCCAATCATTATATTCCCCCAAGTTAATTTCATTAATCATGTATTTAAAATTCATTTCATAGTCTAACTAGATATATAAAAAATAATAATAAATCAAACAACAATAATTACTCTTTGTATTTATTTTTTGTGTTTGAACAAAAAACAGGAGGCATGTGTTAGTGGGTGAAAGATTAAAAGGTAAAACAGCTTTGGTTACAGGGGCTTCAAGAGGAATTGGAAAAGCGATTGCACTAGCTTTAGCAGAAGAGGGAGCTAGTGTGGCAATTAATTACCAACATAGAGAAGATGAAGCAAGAGAAGTTGCAAAATTAGCGGAGCAAATAGCAAAAACTGAGCAATTATACACTGCTGCTCTATTAATAGATCACCTAGAAACTAGAGAGCATGCACAGGAAGTAGCAAAAGTAGTGGAAGAACTAGGCGGGTCAGCAATGATTTGCCAAGCAAACGTCAGCAAGATTGAAGAAGTATATCGAATGAGAGATGAAGTGCTAAAAGAGTTTGGCAAAATAGATATTTTAGTCAATAATGCCGGAATTACTAGAGACAAAACGCTAGTTAAAATGACGCCAGAAATGTGGAGAGAAGTCCTATCTGTAAACTTAGATGGAGTTTTTTATTGCACTAAAGCAGTTGTGGAAGGAATGATAGAAAGAAGATGGGGAAGAATAATCAATACATCATCGGTGGTAGGTGAAATGGGGAATATTGGGCAAACAAATTATGCCGCGTCTAAAGCAGGATTGATTGGCTTTACAAAGGCTTTGGCAAGAGAATTAGCCGGAAAAGGAATAACTGTAAATGCAATTGCTCCAGGTTTTACAGAAACAGAAATGGTAGCTTCGGTGCCAAAGAATGTACTGGAAAAAATTGTGGCTCAAATACCGCTAGGTAGGCTTGGAAGACCAAGAGAAATAGCAAGAGCTGTAATTTTTTTGGCTTCAGAAGATGGAGATTATATAACCGGCCAAGTTTTAGATGTAAATGGCGGACTATATATGTAATGTACCGCTACACCATCCAACATTAAATATTTCAATCTTATTTTTCTAAATTATTTTCTGCAATCTTTGCAAATTCCACAAAACTAAATTATTGGATATTTCAATGGACTATGTTTTGTGAGGGACAAGTAATCGATATTTTTTCGAGTTTAAATATCATTTAATAACTTATAACATTAGTTAATCTTACAAGAGTGCGTTTTCACCTTTCAACTATCGTGGCTATCCCTTGCCCACCTCCTATGCAAAGAGAAGCAAGACCGTATGTTCCTTCTCTTCTCTGCAACTCATATAATAGAGTAATTAGAATTCTCGCCCCACTAGCCCCTATAGGATGACCAAGAGCTATAGCACCGCCGTTTACATTTACTTTTTCCATATCCCAACCCATCATCTTACTTACTGCAACGCTTTGAGCTGCGAAGGCTTCATTAACTTCTATTAAGTCTAAGTCTTCCAATTTTAATCCTGCCCTGTTCAAAGCTTTTTTACTAGCATTCAATGGACCTATTCCCATTATTTCAGGCGGGACTCCAGCAGATGCATAGCTCTTAATAACGGCCATCGGTTCAATCCCCTTTTCCTCCGCTTTTTTCTCTGACATCAAGACTACAACAGCTGCCCCATCATTTATTCCACAAGAATTCCCCGCCGTCACACTTCCATCTTTTTTAAAAGCTGGTTTTAACTTACAAAGAGCTTCGAGAGTAGTTCCAAAGCGCGGAAATTCATCAGTATCAAAAACAATAGGCTCTCCTTTTTGTTGTGGAACCGTTACTGGAACTATCTCTTCCTTAAACTTCCCTCCTTTTACTGCTGCCTCTGCCCTTTTTTGGCTTTTTAATGCAAATTCATCTTGCTCTTCTCTAGTAATTTTAAACCTTTCAGCGATATTTTCAGCAGTAATCCCCATATGACAATTATTAAAAACATCCATAAGCCCATCGTGAACCATTAAATCTATGAGCTCATCGTTACCCATTTTAATTCCCCATCTAGCTCTTTTAATAGCATAAGGCGCGGTTGACATTGATTCGACTCCGCCTGCCAAAATTATATCTGCATCTTTAAGCATTATCGCTTGGGCACCTAAAATTATAGATTTTAATCCTGATCCGCAAACCTTATTAACGCAATAAGACGGGACTTCAACTGGAATTCCTGCTCTAATAGCTGCTTCTCTAGCAATGTTCTGGCCATTGCCTGCTGAAAGAACATTTCCTAAAATTACCTCATCAACTTCCTTTGGGTCAACATTTGCCCTTTTTAAAGCTTCTTTTAAAACTATCTCTCCAAGCTGAGGTGGAGTAAAATCTTTTAAACTTCCTCCAAATTTTCCTACTGGAGTTCGAACTCCTGTAACAATAACTGGCTTTTCCATTCTAGATTACCAATAAATTATTAGATACTTCACAGACCCCAATATTGATGCTGTTCTCTTTCCCGTTAAGTTGGCTTGTAGCGATAAACAAAATCGACCCACATCTTTGAGAATCTTAAAGAAGTATCCATATAAACTTTTAGCATGCTTGTCATTGGAGCAAACATTTCTTTCATTGGCTTGAGCATTGGAATCTCAAGAATGTCAGTAACAGCTTTTTCGTACAACTTTACCCATAGGGTGAGAAATTCCTTTTGAACTTCTGGAGCCGTATCTACTTTGACCATATCACTCGCTTTCTCTGACATTTTTTCTAAAGCAGGCATCCAGGACTTAAAGAGCCTTAAATACACATTAAAGCTTTCTAAAAAGCTTTCGAGCATTAGCTTTGTTGGTAACTCTCTTTCTGCTCCAAAAATCTTACTGAAAGTCTCTTTATAAGTGTCCATCCATAAGTTGTAAAATTCTTCATATGCTGTTGGAGAAGCCTTGCCTTCAGCAATTTCTGCTGTTTTTTCAGCAATTTTTCCAGTTACATCTATCCATGGTTTAAAAAGTTTTTCAAAAGATTCTTTCCAAACATTTGAAGCTTTTGCGAGAAAACCTATAAACATTTCCGGCACGCCAAAGTAATATCCAAAGGCCCCCTTCAACGGTTCGGATACCGGCGGCTTAAAGGAATAATCTAAAATTTTTTTATAATTTTCCAACCATAGAGCATAAAATTCTCTAAGCTTTTCAGGAGTTGTTGGCCCTGTCAATGCTTCAGAAGTTTTCTTTGAAATGTCCTCTAATGTTGAAATCCAAGATTTATAGGCTGCAATATTATCTTCACTAGTTTTTAAAAACTTTTCAAAAATTTCTTTATCTAGTGAAGGCGTTACTAACTTGCTGAAGGTATCTTTATACGTGGTAATCCACAACTCATAAAACTCTTTGTAGGCCTCTGGGCTTGCAGCCCCTCTTGTAATTTCTGTTGCTTTATCTGACATATTTTGCATTGCATCGCTCCATTGTTTAAAAAGCGCCCCATAAGATTCTTCCCAATTTTTTAAAAAGTCATCATAAAAATTTATCCATTTCTCAGTGCTGGTTTTCTTTTCTTCTTCCATAGTTTCACCCTCTTTGTGTTTTATTGAAAAACTTTCGTTTCTTGAATGTTGCCGGTAACAATACAAAAACAAAAAACCTAAGCTAAGTTTTTGCTCTAGCTGAGAAAGCTAGAGAGGTTTTATTTTCATTTGATTTCAAATAAATGGCCTTTTATGTTGGTTGGATTTTAATATATAAACCTTATTAATATGAAGGCTTTGGGACATAATTAGGCATTCATCCTCGATAGCGGATATCCCATCTATATGTTTCAAATAGCAAAGCCGCTTAAGATTATAATCGCACGCCCTCGTAAATGCCTCCTGCTTTCTTCGCAAATTAATTCTCTTTCGCAGCGGAATAGAAAAATTCCTTTTGTAATATCAAAGTGCTATGATAGGAAAACTTCTAACGAAGCAATCGATTTTTAGAGGAAGTTAGAAAAGAGACAAAAGAAAAGATCTATTTAATTCTGATAACTGGTCTGTTCATAGATCAAAAGCTTTTAAAGAATTTGTTGAAAAGGATGGGAAAATCGAGCTTGTTTATCTTTCAACAAATACTTGGTCGAATAGAATTGAGTAATTTTTTCTCGACACTTAAAGGAGATGTAATTAACAATTAACAACAACAGCAACAAAGCAAAGAAGAGCTTAAAAAAAGCAATAGTTAGATATGTCGAGTGTTCTATCAAAAAAATAATTTTAAATTTATAAAACTCGACTTTTTTATATTTAGATTATCTAACTATTTTTGTCAAAATAATTAAATTCTATAATTTTTGGTATACAACAGTAAACATTATTAATTAATTATAGTTATTAAAGAAATAGAAAAACATGACTGACAAACAAACTCCTAAACAACTACCGGATAACTTCTATGCTTATATGATTTACTTCCCAACAATGCAACTTTTCTACTGGAATTTGCTTCAGTACTTTTTGTTCGTTACTACGCTGACACATATGGCAAATAAGCTCCTATTGCCCTATAGACAACCCACCACTGACAAGATTACTAACAAAACCTCCAAAGTAGACCTTAGACCAGATCCAAGTTTTGCGTAAGAAACTAAAAACAGGAATTTATAGCTAAGCGGATAATGGCGCTTTAGTATAACAATATATTCCGTATCCTATTTCATTTGAGTTAATAAATAGCCTTGATATTTCCTTTAACTTTAACCTTTGAGAAGGATCAATCTTTAGATATCTTAGAAGAATATTAAACGATTCGAAGCCTTCTGTGATAAATATATCAAAAGAATGATCACTTTCCTCAATGAAAATTCCTGCACTTAGTTCTTTAAACCCAAAATTTTCGAAAAGGCTTCTCCATTCATTGAAAGTGAATGTTTCAAATTTTATTCCAGTTAATCTAGAAATCTTATTTGCCAGCTTTTCTGATGGTTTTTCAAGCCACGTATATTCTATCACACCGAGACGACCGCGATATTTTAAAATGCGCTTGATTTCAGATAGAGCTCTCTTTAAATCCAGATATATAAGAACAGATTGGGCTATAATAACATCAAAACACTCATTTTTTAAGGGAAGGTCATTCGAATCACAGCGGATGAAATCACAGATTTTCGCTCTATCCTTAAGTTTTTCCTTTGATCTAGCTATCATTAATGGATTTATATCTGCTCCAATTGCTCTACATCCATACTCTTCAGCAATATTAAGTACAGTTCTTCCGATGCCTGCACCTATCTCTAGCACACTACTATCGCTAGAAATTCCGCAATTTTTAACGAGTTTCTTTGTAGCCCAATATCCACCTGGATGAAGCCAAGGTAAACCTATGTACGCAAGAAGCTCAAAATAAGATAATTTTGTTAATTCTTCAGGCTTAAAAAGCTTCATATTTTAACAAATATGCTAATAATTTCATAAAAATTTAATAAAAAGATTTTGTTATTCTTTTGGTCAGTTTTTACTTTTTGAAGAAGGTATCAAAAGTGTTTGACCAAAGAGAGACCCAGTTTTTATACATGTCAGTGGGTGCCTTGTGCCATTCACCTGTGAACACATTTGCCAGTTTAAAAGCCTCTTTTGTTGCGTCTATCCCGGAAACCGAGAGCCTAAGACATGTATCGAGACTTTGGATTGATAACTTTGTCATATCTGCAAAGGGAGCGAAAAAAACTCGCGATGGTCCTGTGACTAAAGCTTCGAACATTGATTTTTGTAGTGATATGTTATAATCAACCAAACGTTTTAAATTCTCTACATACTCTTTTTGTACAGCTATGGTTACTTCGAACAGCTTGGCAGAACTTTCTCTTAAAGCATCAAAGATATCCTTTCCTGCCCTTTCAGGTTTTTCTTCCATAAATTTCACCTTCTTTTAATCTTTAGCTATTTAAATATAAAACCTTCGAATTCTTTCTCTTAAAATATCATGCTTCTATTGTTGCTAACGTCAGATAGCGGATAGATACAGAATTCTTCAAAATTAACATATAATTATATATTTCTAAAATATAAAAATTCTGTAAATTTTGTTTGCTAATATTCTTTTAAAATTGAAACAACATTTTGAATAAAACAGAGTGCTTTTAAACTACTAGCTCCAAAACCTAAAGAAGTCTACCTGAAAAACTGTTATCAAAATTTTTTGGAGCATTCCTGAGCTTGCTTTGCATTCTTTTCACTTTGAATTTTTTCTTCGCTCGAATTGCAGTATGGTTCTCTGTTTACTGGCAAATAGATTATTTTAAAAGTTCTTGCAATAGCTAGATCGCAACATTGTGGTTTTTCTATTTTTTAATTTTAAAGTAATTACTGGAGCTTTACTTAAGAGCATTGAACTAGGTTCTAGCTACTTGTGACTTGCTGCAAGCGAACTATTTCTCAAAGATTTCACTTAAGATTTTGTCATTGCAGAATAATAGTAATTTTTGGAATTGTTATTTACCAGCAAAGTTCTTATTGACAAGAAGGATGCTTATAGTCTGACGAAAGGAGAGAAATTTCTAGAACAAAATTCCAATTACTGATAAAGTCGTCGGACGTTAGTCTTAACCAAGTTTAAGTATTTTATTTTAATAAGTATACCTACATGTCTGAAAAACAAATGCTAAGCTTCACGCACTATTTTCCCAGCATGTATCTTTTTTACTTGTACTCATTCTACTATTATCAGTTTATCAACATTCTAAAACTTACCACTCAAGCACTTATAAAGCAGCATACGCAACGTGCAAGCCCGGAAGTAAAAAAATTAAGGATACTGGAAGTAAAAAAATTAAGGCTAGAAAACAAGGTTGCAATTATTACAGGTTCAGCAAAAGGAATTGGAAGAGAGGCTGCACTGTTATTTGCTGAAGAAGGAGCTAAAGTTGTTGTAATCGACGTTGACGAGGGTGGTAGTGAAACAGCTGAAGAGATCAAAAATATGGGCCATGAATCTCTTTTTGTAAAAACAGATGTATGTAACAAAGAACAGGTACAAGATATGGTAAAAAAGGTAGTGGAAAGATTCGGCAAAATAGATGTACTGATTAATAATGCTGGGATTATCCGAGATTCTACTCTATTGAAAATGACTGAAGAGCAATGGGATAAAGTTATTGATACAAACCTTAAAGGAGTTTTTAATTGCACTCAAGCTGTAGCTGAAGTTATGGTTAAACAAGGTTATGGAAAGATAATAAACACTTCTTCTATAGTAGCCCTTTACGGTAATTTTGGGCAAGCAAATTATGCAGCTTCAAAAGCAGGATTAATTGGATTTACGAAGACGCTAGCAAAAGAACTCGGGAGAAAAGGGATTCGGGTTAATGCAGTTGCACCTGGATTTGTTCTTACCGATATGGTTCGCAGTGTTCCGGAGAAAGTTCTTGAAATGGTCAAAGAAAAAACACCAATAGGTAGATTGGGTCAACCAAAAGATATTGCCAATGTATATCTATTTTTAGCTTCAGATGAATCAGATTATATTAATGGGGCTGTACTTTCTGTTGATGGTGGATTAACCCTGTAAATGATTTTTAAATTTTTTAATTAATTACTACTTCTCATTTGTTTTTATTTTTTTAAAAAGACAAATTAAGTTTTTTTAGAAATAGTTTATGAATTGCTTATCAAAAATTATTTTTTCATATGATTTATTGGATTAACTTTTAATTCAAGATTATGTTAGCTCAATTTATGAAAAAAATAAAAGCCAGAAAAAGAAAACGCTGCTGCAGTCAGAAAAAGCAATTTGAAGAAAGCATAGCTCTTAAAGACGAATACGATCAAATTTTGCCTATATAACTACATTCATACGTTGTTAAAATCTCTGAGAGAAACAATACGCGTAGTTTAAATTTTATGCATTCAATTTTTTAGAGTTATATATGTTCGTGAGAGGCAAAATTTTGTTGATTTTCGAAGGGCGTTCAATTTTTAAAAGATGTGTATATCCCTTAAGGATAGCGGGCTCGCTGGGATTTGAACCCGGACTATACCACGGACCCACATTATGAGCTTATACAGCTTCTGTTTAAAGAGCATCAAAAGAGTCCATACAAAATTTCATGTTTTTTACAATTGTAGCTTAGATAATAGCTCAAACAATATCTGGGTAACCAGAAAAGTGTCAATACCGTTGAATATCTATTTTTATGACTTCTTTTATTAGCTCGAAGTGTTTTATATTTCTTGTAACAACAGTGCTGTAGCCGTTGTTTAAAGCTACTGCAGCTGTTATCGCGTCTGCGCCGACTTCCCTTCCACTTCTCAACAGAGTGCCGCCTATTTCTGAAGCCTTTAGAGCATCTCTATATTTAAAATCTAAAATTTCCACCCTGTTGAAAGCTTTATCTAATTTTTCTTTAATCTTCTTGCGAGTTTTATCATCCTTAACGGCAAATGCCCCGATATAAGCTTCAAAAACATTGAGCACGGTTGTAGCTGCACCCCCCTCCTCATCTATTTTTTGAGTTATATCGCGAATTGCATCTGGATTTTTAATCAAGTCCACAAAATAAGTTGTGTCAAGGCAAATCATAGTGCAAAGCCTTGTTTAAATTCTTCATCTAGCTTAGCTCTTATCTTCTTCACTGAGTTTTCATATTCAGATACTTCTCTAAGCTCAGAATGCAAATCCAGAATCTCGCTAAGCGTGGCTTTTTTCTTGGTTAACCTTTTTATCACGTCAGAGAAACTCTCGTCCTTAAGCTTCATGTTGCGTAAAAGCTTATAGGCATCATCAGAAAGCGAAATAGTTTTTGTCATGTATGTGTATGTGCGCACATATATATTTAAAAGTTTTGAGTTTGCCTAAATGGCGCTTTTTAAGTTTGCTATCCGCGTTGTTGTCCACGACCTACTCAGACGACCCGTTAGTCATCTCTCTTGATGTCTAATACCTGATCACCTAAGAGTGCTGCACTTCTTTATGAAAAATATGCTCTATAACTGCTCAATTCATAGATTTAGTATAGCGGGCCCGCCGGGATTTGAACCCGGGTCACGGGGTATCTCCCGAAGACCGAATTCAGGCAGTAGAAATTTTTTCTAACTGTGCCCCGTATGCTAGTCCGGACTATACCACGGGCCCAGCAAGATTTTTCCTAACTTAACTTATGTTAGCCTTCCTAAAAATCCTATGCCTAGCCAAGGGATGAATTTTGGAGCTCTTAAATATTTTCAATGTTGATTGCTGGGCTTAGTTCCATTCTCAATCTGGCCTAATTTAACTTAAATTAAGCAATCTTTACCTCTTTTGTTTTTTCATTTACAGTTACTAGATTTCTTTGTCCTTATGCCACATTTGCCAATTTTGGTTTTTAACTTCATTTTCTCTATTTATAAATTTTCGAATCATAATTATTATAATCTGGATTCGAATAATTCAATTTCATAAGCTCTTTATTTCGGTAAAAGGGAATGGAGGGAATGGAAGAAGCTTTATCTACTAAGTTAGATGCAAGCTCGAAAGTTAAAGGATTGCTCAGAATTTCATTTGTAGATATAATTTTTTTATCCAAGGCTAATGTAGCAGCAGCATAGTGAGAATCAAAAAAAGAAAGACCATAATGTTGGCGCAAATAAACGCTGCTAATAACGATATTCGGAGTCAATGGAAGAAATTCGATATTAGGAATTGCAGCTAAACTTATCAAATCCTTTGGAAGATTTTTTTCAAATCCTTCACTTTTATATATTATTTAAATTTAAAATTCAAATGAAATACTAATTTTGGTTTCATCACATTATGTCATAGACCATAGTTTAATAACTAGAGAAGTTGAAGGTGTATCTCCTGATGAGAAAGAATCTGAAGACTGAAAACAGTAGCAAAATCTTTTTCATTCTTCTTCTAACCTTACAAGCAGCTCATTAAAAAAATGAAAAATATTTTTCAAAGTAACGCCTATCCGATATATGATTTCTTGTTCTTCAAAGAAAGTAGCAAAGAAAAAGTGCCTCTTCATTTTCAATATGAAGTTATAAAAAAAGGAAAGAGCGTTTTTTCAAAGGAAGTCAAAGATAAGGTTATATAGTATTTTAGTAACAAATCCCTTTAGTGATAAAATTGGCTCAAATAAAAATAGTCGCTCCAGAACATTTGGTCAATAAATTTAAGCAAATCGTTGTCATAAAACACGGAAAATTGGAACTCGGTGCAGAGGGTGAAGAAGCCATTAGGCTTTACGTTCAAAAACACGAACAACTGCTCAAGGGGCCCTGCCCTCCAGAAGCTGATCCTCTAAATAAGATAATTGGAATCGCCAAGTCTAAATTAAAAACAAATGTACTCAAGGATTTAAAAAAGTTAGATAGTGGCGAACTTTGATATTCATTGACACAACTGTTTGGGCAAGCGATAAACAGAAATGATGAACTTTATTCATCTAGTAAAGCAATTATAGAATCAATTTTAAAGGGAAAGCTTCCTCTGGCTTTGACCACAGAC
>JACRDV010000068.1 GCA_024860865.1 Methanobacteriota archaeon
ATCGCAGTTAGTATAATTGCTATGAACGTGGACATCCCCAGCATTCCAATAATTAGCTGGTATAATTGCCGAAGCTGTTGTTGGAGCTGTTTCAGTGCTTGCGCGAAAAAAGCTACTTGTTTTTGTGATGTTAGAGCTATTGAATGATCCTGTGGTGTTTGATTTTGATTCTGTGATATTTGATTTTTTAATTTCCCCAATTGGAGACGGAGGCAGTGGCAAAGGGTGCATTATTTTTATACTAAACGTTTTCTTGGTGCTCTTCTCTATAGCGCCTTGTAAATAAATTACCTCGATAGTAATAGGAATTTTTCTTCCTGGCTTGAATTCTATGTTTTCCAAGCGAAAGGGCGTAAAATTTATCGGTATCACATGAACGAATGAAGCTAGTTTTTGCTTATTGAATAGTGCAATGATTTCAGTGATTTCAGTTTTATTTAATTTGCTTATATTGTTCCACTTGGTGAGCATTTGATACTCATTCGGGGTTATTGCTATCAAAATCTTGGTTAAATTTTCGATGTATACGACTTTTCCATTGGGGGTTTTAACAATAATACTTTTAACAGTAATATTCTGCAATAAAGGATCAACGTTTGTTACAGTTACTGCCGCATAGGTTAAGTTTCCAGGATTTCTCATTATAGTAGACTTGAGGTCTGAATCTATTTCTACCAAAGCATAAGCTAACGCACTGAAGTACAAGGCAGTCAAAACAAAAATGGCCAAGGTTATTTTAGCTTTAAAATCTCGCACCTCCTATTGTTAAAGACGCCAAATCAATAAAGATATTATAAAAGCTCCCATTGTTATACCAATAAACGCGCCTATAAAGCCTAGAATAAAACTTAACGAAGTACGCCTAAATTGATAAATATTCAAACCGCTAATAAAAGAAATCAAAACATAAATAATGATGAAAGCATAACTTTCGAATCCTAAAAGAATTGCAATTTTAAATATTGGGATAAATCCCACCAAGCTTAAAACAAATCCACTCAATATTCCGAAACTAAATATGCCTAAATTCGTTTTCGTTACCTTTTCTATCCAAAGTTTAATCGATAATAATAAGTCTACAATGGGCAAACGAGCTGGCGTGGGGGTTGAACCTTGTGTTTTTTGATTCAATTCATCAGCCAAATTACTTCTAGGTAAGCAATTGTTGTATTTATTTTTTTTGCAACTAACAAAAAAAGCTGAGTTGAATTTCTATTAAAATGATTTATATAAAATTATTTCGTGGTTCAATTTGTTTAAAAAAAAGTTGACTGCAATTTTCTCAGTAAAAACTGCAATTTTTGCAAGTTGAAACATCTTTTTCATAATTACTCAGATCTACTCGAAGTTAAAAATTGAAGTCTGGCGACTTTCAGCCAGTTTTTTCTCTTCAATTATTTCTGGCTTAACTTCTTCTCCCAGTTGTTTTTTGATTCTTAAAGCAATTCCTGGCCCAATTGTTGGTACTTTTGCAAGCTCTTCTATCTTTGCTTCCTTTAACTGGTCTAAAGTACTATGGCCAACACGATATAATTCTTTGATGGAATGTCAAGCTAAAGTTTTTGTTTTATAATTCAATAATTAAGTTCGATCATACTGGAAAGGTTCCTTGGAGAAATTAAAAAATTTTGGGAACAAATAGTTAAAAATCCATCAAAAGGTAGTTATGCAACAAAGCACAGTAACTTGAAGAAAAATTCACAAGATGTGAGGAAAATTTCACATGAAATGTTTATAAGGTTACGAAGCTGAGTAAGAACTGGTGCGTACATGCTATCAAAAGCGAAGCAAGCGACCGTAGTGCTTTCTGGAGAAGTGCAGTACGTTGGATTGCGAGCAGAGATGGAAGAGCTTTTAGCAAGGCATGGCTTTCCTGGCTTCGTATACAACGACACGAAAGACGGCACGCTGAAGGTGGTGTGCGAAGGAGATGAGGCTGAGATAAGGCAGTTAATTGCTGAAATAAGCGCAGGGCGTCCCGAGGTCAGGGTATCGCTGAAGGAAGGAGTGGTGCTGCCCAAGCCTGCGGGTAGAGTCGTTATCGGTGTGGAGAGGGAAATTTTCGAGAGGCTTGATTTGGGAGTTGAAAGACTGGGCTCGATGGATGCCAAGCTTAATAGGCTTGAATCGATGGACACTAAACTCGAATCAATGGATGGGACGCTGAAGGACATTAAGGGGCTACTCAAAAAACTCGCTGAGAAATAGGTCATATCCTCGACTCCTTTGGTACGTCTTCTTGCCCACTCTCATCGTCGAAATCATCAATCGCAGCCCAGCTCGGAGCAGGCGGCGTCGGCGGCTCAGGTGGTCTTATATCAACGATAATATCTACCGTATTGCTCCACCCGCCAGCGTTTCCCGCGTTGTCTATAGCTCTGACGCGGTAGTAGTACGTCCCGCTCGCCTTTCCAGTAATCAAATACTCAGAGGGTGTTGTCCTGTAAGACGTAGAAGGTGAAAAGCTCGGATAAACGCTCTCGAACAGCTCGTACTCCTTCAGACCGGACTCATTATCAACCACGTCGCTTCAGCTCTTTTATCTCAATTTTAAGTGCAACATTTTCCTCTTCCAGTGCGGCATTTTCCTCTTTCAGCGCTAGGTTCTCCTTCCTTAACAAGAGGTTCTCATTGGCTAGCTGGTCAAGCTTTTTTTCCAAATTTTTCAAAAATTCCAGAGAGTGAATTTTCCGCTCGGCTTTATTTTCCATGCCTAAAAGAATTGACACTGTTCCATTTTATTGGGTTGTCTGACTAATGGCAGACTAGCGTCAGCTCAATTACAATTTTTGGGATTGAATCTCTAATTTTACTTTATGAAGGCCTTTCAAGTAGATCTTGGGCCAGGAGGCGTTGAGGCATTTGTTGCAGTACAGCCTGCAGAAATAAAATGGTAGAGTAGGAAGAGGAACCAGTCCTCTGTCCCCTCATCAAACAGTACATTGGCTTGCGCCATTAGAAGAAAATGAAAAAGATTTTGCTGCTGTTTCTCAGCTTCTATTAGTGTGCAGAGAAAGGCCGCTGCACGGTTTGGGACTTGATCCCCAAAATCAAACATGGCCTTGCCTTTCGCTTAGATGAATGGGCCTAGAGCCCGTATACCAACTTGATTCTAAACAAAGGTTTCTCTGCACGCAAATTAAAAGGTGGTTTAATGGGCAATAAATTTTGTGGCATAGATGTGCACAAAGACTTTTTTGTAGCCACTTTGCTCAGCAGTGGAAAGGAGACAAGAAGGTTTGAAAACACTGTAGAAGGCATACTAGCTCTAAAAGAGTGGTTGAAAGAAAACAAATGCAAAAAAGTTGCAATGGAAAGCTCAGGAGTTTACTGGGTTCCTTTATACGTTGCCTTAGAAGAGGATTTTAAAGTTGTAATTGCAAATTCATACCAAATAAAAAGCATTCCTGGGAGAAAAACAGATGCCATAGACTCAGAGTGGATTGCTCAGCTGCTGAAAAGCAATTTGATTAAGCCCTCTTACATTCCAAAGAAAAAGATCAGAGAGCTTAGAGAATTAACAAGGCTCAGAACTAAATTAGTTCAAAATAGGACTTCATTCAAAAACAGAATTCACAAAGTATTGGAAAGGACAAACATTCGTTTGGCAAGCGTTTTAAAAGATATTTTTGGAAAATCTGGCCTAGATATACTGCAGGGGATCATGAAAGGAGAGAAAATAGAGGAAATAGTTGAAAGGAATGGCAGGATAAAAAAGAAGAAAGAGGAGATAATAAAGGCAATAAGGGGAGAGCTGAGCAAAGTTGATGTTTTTATCTTAAAAGAATGCATTGAAATGATAAAGGCTATCGATGAAAAAATAAAAGAGATAGAAGCTGCGATTGCAAAGCTAGTTTGCAAGAAACAATTGAAAATTATTTGCAAGGTTCCAGGGATAGGAAAAAATTCAGCTCCTTCAATAATAGCTGAAATTGGAGACCACGAAAGGTTTCAGACCCAAAAGAAATTGGTCAGCTGGTCTGGCTTAGCTCCAGGCGTTTATCAATCGGGCGGAAAGAACCTAACCGGATCTATAACAAGAAAGGGCTCAAGGTGGCTAAGAAGAATAATGGTCGAAGTTGCCCAAGCAGCTTCTAAAAGCAATTCTTCTCTGAGAGCATTCTTCCTAAGGATAGTCGCTAGAAAAGGGAAAAATGTTGCAATAGTTGCGCTTGC
>JACRDV010000007.1 GCA_024860865.1 Methanobacteriota archaeon
GCCGAGATTCTCACGGTGACGTTCCGGTCGGCAAAGCTGTGGCTCTTTTAAAGGAACGTTGTGGATTCCTTTAAAGGATTGCTCTCGGGTAGTCCTTTGTTAGGAATATTCTGATATTCCCTCTTAAAAGAGGTCGGCTGGGATAAGCCGGATATTCGGTGCGGGAGATTTTATTTTTATGTCCTCTTCTTGAGAAAAGCAAAATATTTTGATATTTATTTTTATAAAAACTTACAATTAAGTAATTTCTTTTTTTATGCTAAAAGATTTTTGGAGAGTTTACAGCTTCCTAGTAACCAAATTTCCCTTCAGCTCGCAGTATTCATCTTTTTTTGCTATACACTTTGTTTCAATAAACTTCCATTCCTTGCCTGTAACAAAGCTAAATATGCCTGCCATTGCGCCGTCTAAAATAAAGCATACTTCTCGACTTAAATCAACTAATGGACTGCAGAAAGAGCAGTGATGATCTCTAATAAAAGCCTCGCCTCTTTCAAGGTCAAGGTGCACCACCTCAAACTTCCCCCAGCCTCGAACGGTTAGGCTCTCAAGATACGTTTTTATAAGCTCAGTTCCTTTTAATTTCATGCTTCCAGACATAAATTTTGCAAAGTTGTAGGAGTCTGTGAAACCAACATTATACATTAGTTCATTAACTCTCGCTAAACCAAAACTCTCGCAACTTTTTCTATAGAATACGCTCAATAAATCAGCTGGAGTTATCAGCACTTTAGTGTTAAAAAGGGTTAAAGTTCCATCTATACCTAGGGTAAGATGTTCTTTCATAAATTGAAAGTCTTGGGCAATCATTTTGCCTAGAGCAATTCCAGCTTCGGTAACTTCATATGGCACTTCTTCAGTAGAATGAATTGCTCCACTTAATTTTCGCACTCTAAGTGTTCTTTGAAGTTTACCCCCAATCTCCTTTGAGCGCAAATCAACTACTCCATCAAGTATATGCTCATTTGTAGTTTCTATTTCATGTGGGAACATTCCATGGGCAAATATGCTTATTCCGGTGTGCTTAACCTCATGGATTCTGCCGAGCAAACTACGCCCAAGCATTATAGCGCCTGTAGAATTGTCAGAAATTAGCATTAAGGTTGTAAAAGAATCAAAGACCCATCTAATATTTTTATAGCCTTTATCGATTAACTCATCAATAAGACTATTGACCTGCAATGATATCCTTGTAAGGTCCCTTGGTTTCTCAATAAAGAATTTTTCATTAGAAGGTTTCATATGTTCAGGGCGAAAACTCGGAGTATAAGCATCAACTATTATAAAATTTTCATATTTTTCAAGGTCAGGGGTAAATCTTTTAATTTCATTTTTGATCCAACTTGGGGGATGGTCATATGTTACATAAACACAAGCATCGCCTTCTTTTAAACCTTGAACAAGATACTGCATCGCAAGCAAATAGGCATAAGCACCAGGGTCTTGGTTAAACATAATAACCGAGCCCTTTGGAATTCCCCCTCCACATAAAACATCAAACTCAGCATTTCCGGTCCTAACAAGCTCTATATTCATGATAATCGATACTATTTTGAGGTTTTTGAACTTTTAAAAATTGCTTTTTGACATTGATATTGCTGTCACTTGATAACTCAATTTAGGTAAATTGGCAGCAACTTTGAACCGATTAAAAAGTCAAAGTTTGAGGTTTTCAAGAATTATTTATATAATCACTTGAATAAGCTTAGATTCTATGGAACGAGCTGTAAAGTATACACTAACAGCAAAAGTAGAAGATGAAATTGAGCTGTTAAAGAGGCATATGCTCATCTTAAAATTAGTTTTAGATAACCAACCAATTGGGATTATTAAACTCTCTGAATTGACGAAACTCCCCCAACATCGCGTTAGATACTCTTTAAGAGTTCTAGAACATGAAGGATTGATCAGACCATCCCCTCAAGGGGCTATACTGACTGAAAAAGCGAGCGAATTTATAAAAACTTCATCTGAAACGCTCGAACACCTCTCAGAAACTTTATCAGAGCTGAAATTGCTAGCAAGCAATCTAAAGAAAAAGTAAATTTATAATAACAAATTTTCTCTAATTTTAATTTGGGCCCGTGGTCCAGCGGCTAAGAAAAAATTGGCAAACGTCACCCTCACAAGAATACTGAGAGAGGTGAAGATCGGGGTTCGACTCCCCGCGGGCCCACTATTCCGCCGTTAAATACTAAAGTTTGTGTTTCTGAGTTATTAATTCTGTCGCTATACAGCACAGGTTTTAGCCATAGAAACGCCTTTTGTCACTTTTGTCATCTTTGTCACTATTTAGAGTTTATGATTTAAAAATTAATTGAGAGAGAACTTGGATCAATAAATGGGCTATAAAAGGAAATCTATCTTTTGTGAAAAAGCTAACGGGCGAGACATTACGACCTCTAGAAAAATAAAAATGTTAATTTTATAGAAAGCAGCAAATCAAGACTAGCTAAAAAATCTTGAGGTTATCGATATGCTTGACGTCTATGCCTAACTACTGGATTTCCACGATATCTTTACTTTTGATTTTGTATATTATCCTATAATCTCCAGCACGTAATTTCCAATATCCTTCCCAATCGCATGAAGCTTGTCACCGGCCCTAGCGTCATCAAATAATTCGTCTATTGCTAAATCTATTTGCCGTTGCGCATCTTTAGGAAGTTTCTTAATATCGCGTACGGCTCTTCTAGTAAAAGTGATTTCAGGCATTTTATCTTTTCTGCCTTGCTAAGCGAAGAGGTGGATGCCCAAAAACTTCTTCATATGTGTAGATTCCACCTTTTCTAGAATCTTCTTGAGCTTCTCGAAGTATTCGCAGAGCATGAGGATCTGCCATTTCCTCTAATGTTGCCATTATGCTGTTATATTGTTTAGCTCCCATCATAACAGCAATTGGTTTTCCCTTTCTGCTGACCACGATTTGTTTTCCGAGCTCAGCATCTCTAAGAAGTCGTGTTAATCTTTTATGTACTTCCTTCACACCAACTACTTCTGCCAAAATTTATCACCACATAAATTTTATTTCTTAATTTTTAAATTTGGAAATTCTAAAAATTTTCTTCCTTCTTGAGTTGCAATTTGATCTCATAAAGTTTTTCTAATGATCCACACTAATTCATCCCAACTAAGAGAAGCGTAGCGGCCTCTAGAGAACCTCCTGCTATTTTGATTAGCACATTTTTTGCTAATGAAGCTTCCTTTCAATTCGCTCATCATAAATAACGGGGTAAATAAAAACATTCGCATCAATGTATTCTATATTCTTCCTCAATTTGTTTTTCTCTGATCTTTTCTATGTCTATTTTTTTCGTTAATTTCTTAGGAACAGTGCAAAATTCTTCCACAAATTGTTTAGGATCTTTGAAAGGTCTCAAGATAACTTCTTTTTCTTTAACCTCAAAAATTATTTTTGTCCCCGGTTTAATTCCAAGATGCTCTCGTATATCTTTAGGCACAACTATTTGCCCTTTTTCACCGATAACTCTCCTTATTTTCATTCATACCACGAAGTAAAGAATTAGTAGGAATTGTTATTTAAAATTTTATCAAAACGTGTTGTTTCAAAATGCTTCGCGGGGGACCAGTAGGTAGTTCACTATGTAAATTTTTACAAATCCATTATCAAATATTTTTTTGAGGTACTCAAGATTTTTATCATCCCGCATTAAACGTGCAAGAATGATTTGATTCGTATTTTGAACTTTAGAAATAGACATCATTTGTGCAAAGTCTATTTTTTCAGAATAAGGGCTAACTAAAACATAATTTACCCCAAGCCTTTTTGCTAATGTAATAGCTTCTTTTTCATCGGATGCACAATAAAAATTTGAGATTAGCGTGAGCGTATCAAAGGTTCCTCGTCCTCCGTCAATGAGTGCTTTTCTTTCAGCAATTGCTTCAATCCAGTAACCATACCACCACCAAGCCATAACCACTGAATCATTTGGAGTATTTTTATTGAGCCAAATTAGGGCATCATACCACTCGGTATTCATAAGTGGTTCAATCTGGTTGCCTAGCGATACGGCAGCATGCGAACCAATTATCATAACCAAACTAGCTAGGGTAATATTAAAAATTTTTACAATTTTGCCCTTTAATGACAATAAAGTTGCAATCACTAACCCGCTTAAAACACTTGCTGGAATTGCTAAAATAAAGAAAAACCGAACCATTTCTTGAGCCAAGAAAAGAGAAACAAGAAATAATACTAAAAGAAAAACTCCAAAATCAGAAAGTTTTTTGAGAGCTATGTATAACCCGAATGGCAATAGAAAAAGTTCAAAATTGATAAGTGACAAATAAGTATAGATATCTGGAGATAAACTCTCTGCAGATAACCACGGTCGAAATTTTATGGATTGAAGAATTGAAAATAAAGAAATTTTATAAAGGGTAAGAAAAACAAGACTAATTAGAACGAAAATTATGACCGCACCAATTAATTTCCAGTTATCATTTACTTTAAAGTAGTAAATAAATGTGATAAAGAAAAAAACTCCAATCAAGAAGATTTTAATAACAAGTTGCAAAAAGCGATAATGCGGGTGAAGGAGCGCCAAAAAAGTAACCAATATAATAACTGCAAAAAATAATATAAGCTCCTTTGAAATTTTCTTTCTAAAACTTTGAACTAAAGCAAAAAAAGCAAAAGCAATTGGCAAAAATACAAATGTGCCCCATGACATCGCACTTAATAGAAGAAAGATTCCGGCCATGGACAAATTCAATATGGATTCTTTTTTTAAAAATCTAATCGAGAAAAAAAGAGTTAGTATAATGAATACAATAGCTAAAGATTCATCATCAGAAAATCCAGCCACTGTTCTGGTGAGAAAAGCAGGGCTAATGGCTAAAAAAATAGAACTAAAAATCCCAACTTGTGGATTATACAACTCCTTCGCAAAAAGATAGAAAAGTACCGCTGAAAAAGCTCCAAGAACAGCTGGAAAATACCTACAAAAATCCAAAAGCGTTATGTTAATCCTAAAACAAGTGAGTATATTATAAAAAATAGCAAATGTCCAATCTAATATTGGCAGTTGTGTAATCTCAATGCCCTGAGGCCAGAGCAATATATCAAATGTCGGCCTAGCTCCACTTTCTACGATATTTTTTATCATTCGATAATGGAAATATGGATCTGCTTCGATTAAATATGGATATCTTGCTGGAATTAATCTAATTGCTAAAGCTAAGAGAAAAATCAAAAATAAGATAATAAGGATATAATTCCTTTTCAGCATAAACAAAATTTTGTTCATAGATACTCCCCCAAAGAGATGAGAATGTTTAATATACCGATCGATAAACCTGTTGTAATTCCGATTACCAATCCTGTTTTACCAAGCCAACCACAAATTGAAATTACAAAGTATTGCAAATTTCTGAATGTTTTGATTGAAAAATATATACTTACAAATATCAACATAGCTGGTAGAAAAATAAACAATAGCACAGATGTAGACCAAAACTTGCTGAAGATAAAATAGTCCAAACAAAGTGCAAAAAGCGCTCCAGAGCACAAGTAAAGGACAATTGTGGTGTACATTTCATTTTTTATTAGAAATATCGCAAAACATAATGCTGATAATAAACTGAAAAAACAAAAGCCAGATGCGTTAAATGTATTGGTTATATACCAGCCTATTTTTATAAAGATAGCTACGGTTAAAAGCCCAAGTGTGGCAATTCCAATTAGAATTTTCTGCCAAGTTTTCATAGTATTATAAACACCTTATGGTGCTTAGGTGAAATTATTAATAATTTCGCTCTTCTCATGAAGATTGTGATTTGGATTTGAGTCATTTGGTGAAAAAGAGAGAAGTTATTTGCTCCACTATTATGAGATATCGCGGCGAAGAAGTTCGTGAATGGAGCTCTAAAATTAAAAACACTAGAAGAATTTTGGACTTCAAAGATAGAGAACCTAAAATAAGGGCAACCTCATCTTCACGAAGGGGAAAATAAAATTGTAATCTTTGAATTATTGACTGAGCAGTATTTTCATTAAATAGCAAATATTTTGAAACTCCGAAAAGGGATTTAGTTCCATTATAGAAACAACCCAAAATTGAGAGCAATTAAGGAATTAATGGACTATACTTTTCGTCGGAATCTGAGGAGAATATACCTATCACAAAAGAAGAAAAGCTTTCTCAATAAGCATAAATATCGTTAAGTATAAAATATTTTAAGGTGAAAAAAATGAGAACAGTAATTCAAGTTTATAAGGAAGATAAATATTTCGTAGCAGTTGATCTTGTAACAAATGTGGCAGACCAAGGATTAACTGAAGAAGAAGCTGTTGCAAATCTAAAAAAAGGACTCGAAGAACATTACCAAATTCTCATGGAATTATCTCCAAAGGATCGTAAAATTTCTTTCTTAGATATTGAGGTAGAAAAATACGTCCAAGCTTCCCATCCTGTCAGCTAAGGATGTTATTAAAGTTTTAGGGAAGTTTGGATTTAAAATCTATCGACAAACTGGAAGTCATATTCACTTATGGAATGAAGAGCGGAAACTTCTTGTAACTGTTCCAAATCATCCAGAATTGGCAAAAGGAACCCTAATTTCGATTATAAAACAAGCAAAAATAGAACGTGATGAATTTCTTTCAAAATTGAAATAAGCACTTACCTATGCTTAATAACAAGATTAACTCCAGAAGACATTATGATAATCGTAAGCCCGTGAGTAGTTCACGATAAGACGAATTAAGTTTTAATTTTTTCGCGCAATCGGCGATAGGCTAACCACATGGATAATGACATCGCCGTTAAAGACAAAGCTCCTGCAGCCACCATCGAATATGGAGCTAATTTTACATAAACTGGAATAATTTGTTTCGGGATATGGTGCATCACAACTTTCATCTCTAGTGGTAAGATACCAATTAAGGATGGATAATCGGTTGGTTTAAAAATTGTTTGTGTAGTATAATTTATGTAAATGGTTTGCCCAGCTTCTAACGACAATTTCCATGTCAATGGTGTAGTTTCACGCGGATAAGCTTCTACAATAATTTTGCTCTCTGATGGCAAAGTATCTCTAAGTGTAAACTCGGTAGTTGCAGCACCTTCATTTTTAATTATCAAAATAATTTTCCAAAGATCCTCAGCTAGCCGAAAAACGTTTTTAGTTATTCTTACTTTTGGGGGTGGTAGAGCAGGTGCCCGTGGGGAAGGCAATAGCGTTGGTGGAGGCATTGGCTTAGGTTTAATAGTTAATCGCGCCGTTTTGGAATACCATGTGTAGTTTTTCCAAGAGGCTTCTGCTGCGGATAAAGTATACGCACCGACTGTGCTAGAAGATACCCAATAACTGAACTCTTTCGTTTCATCAATATTGATCGAAAACGTCCAAGTTAAAGCGCGACGGCCTTGTATTGTTTTTGCTCCAGTGCTGTTAAATTCCTCAGGAAGATAATCGTACAATACAACGTCAGTTAAATTCATTGTACCATAGTTACTGACTAATACTGTAATTCTAGTGCTCTTTTCAGCTTCGATTTCAGATTCTAAAACAGATTTAGTAAGCAGCAGTTTAGGAACAGGGGTTGGTGGGATATAGATATAAGAAACAGATGGCCCTGGAACCGGTGGAACATTGTACAGCGCAAAACAAAGGCCAACTAATAACAATGAACTGCAAATGAAGCAAATTAAGAATAAAAACTGTCTTATTTTAAAACCCTCTTCCTTAGTTTTTATAAAAAATTAATATTGTGCTTTAAAAGGATTATCAAATGTATTAATTTCATTTTGAGACCGGGATTACACAACAGATAGTAATGGTAATTAACTCTAAGAAATTGTTGAATTTCTGTTAGCCATTCTAATTTAATAAGTAGTGAAAATCCAAACTAAACGAAAAGCAGTTAGCGGTAAAAATTTTTTATCCTTTAAATCTTTATTGTAAAGTATACTTTTTAGTTCGAATTTCAAAGTATCAAATTTTAAATATTAAATTTTTTATTATCAAAGTTAGAGTCAGAATCTAAAATAATTTCTAAGTTGATTAAATGAAAATTTGGTTAGATATCACAACCCCATTTTTATCTAATTTTTTGAGTATCTTAATGGATAAAACGAAAAAATTGGACAGTAAATTTGAATATTTAGTTACGTGCCGGGAGCATGAAATCACAACACAAATCCTGGATAAAAAGGGAATCTCATACCATTGCATAGGCAAACACGGCGGTAAAACTAAAGAAGGAAAGCTTCGAGCTTATTCTAAAAGAATTGCTGGTTTACTTCCAATTATTGAACGCGAAAAACCAGATCTGCTAATTTGTGAGAGAGAGCCGAGTTCAGTGAGAGTGGCGGCAGGATTGGGAGTTCCATCCTTTACTATTTTCAATGATGACCGTGAGGATTGGGTCAACCGTATGGTTTTTCCGCTTGCAACTAAAGTTTTTGCACCTGCTTTTTATACTGACCAAGATTTGATAAAATATGGTATAACTCCTGATCGTGTAATTAAGTTTAATGGATTTCTAATGTGCTATCTAAAAGATTTGCAAGCTAGAAAAATTCACCAGGAGAACTGGAAAATCAATGTACTTATTCGCCCAGAGCCGGAACTTGCGAGTTTTTTTCCAACTTATAAGCCAATTCTAGAAGAGATTGCTCAAAAACTGTGCACTGACAATCGAACTAATGTAAGCGTGCTGCCTAGAACTGAACGCCAGAGAGAGCTCTTCTCAAAATATCCAGTTGATGTTGCAGATAGCGTGAGCGATGAAAGTCCTTTGCTCCAAACAGATATAGCCTTGGTCAGCGGGGAGAGCATGATTGCTGAAGCCTTGGTGTTAGGTATTCCAGTGATTGGTTGTTGTTATTGGCCCCCTTCCAAAGCAGTTTTGGAATTACTAAAGTTTGTTAAACATTCTAATAGTGCAGATGAGGCAGTTAGTATGGTTAAATTTTACTATGAATTAAAAAATAGGATAGAATTTGCAGAGAAATCTAGAAAAGTAGTAGAACAAATGGATAATCCAATTTCTATCATAGCCAGCGAAGTGAATAAATTCAAAAACTTAGTGTATCATTAAATTAAATTTTACCTGAGGAAAAAGATATTAAGTTGCCGAACTTTCTAGTGCTTTGCATTAATTTCAACTGCTACATTGGGTTTTGAACTGATTTCAATTGCTGCCTTCTTACCGTTTTCAAAATCAAGAATTTTTGTTTTTAATTGGTGTAATCGCTTGCCTAAATGATTTATATCTCCAAGAATTCCCATATCGCCTATTTGACTCAATAAATTAGTTTGAGCAAGTAATAGATCATATATTTCATGAAGTATTGTAAACAATTCTGCAGACTTCTGGGCTTCTTTTAATTCCATAGTTTTTTCGTGGAAAGTTTCCAAATTTTTAGCAAATTTTTCATTGAGATCGTAAACCAAGGCTTGCACTCTATTTTGCTCCTCTTCTGCAGATTTGAGTTTTATCTCTAAATCTGCAATTTTTGCTAGCGCTTCGCTTGAGAAATTTTTAGAGTTTAGATTATGTGCTAAATTTAATCCTTTCACTTCTTTTTCCAATTGCTCAGAGAGCGTTGCTAGATTTTCAACCGACCTTACAACCAACCCATGGTTTGAACAACCCGTGGGGGAACAAGAAGGGGAAATTTCTCCTTTTTTTGGTTCTCTGAGGGAAATGACTAGCAAAACCAACACCAAAATTATACTGCCTATCGTAATTAGAGATATGGGGTACAGTATGTCTAATCCTTCGAACATAGAAATCCTTCTTTATTCTTCAATAGTTAGTTTTAATAAGTAACATTATTAAAAAATTTTCATTTTGTCAGACGATGTACTTTTTTGTTCAATTACTTAGGTAGATTTTCTAATTTTTTCTCTTGATATTTTAAGCAATTGCGATTTCTTACTTTTAGATTTTTTGATGTTTTCTTTTCATCATCGGTATCGGAAAAATTGAAAGCCTAATTGGGACGTCGCCTAACAGCGGATAAAATGGAAATCAAAATTTTCCCCAAACCCAGCACTAATTTTTTGAGGGTGCGGGGTGGGTTGGTGGTTTGAACAATTATCGAACTTGAGCTGAGGTAGTTCTCAATTACTTGGGAAAATTAGTGCTGGGCTTCTTTTATCCGCCTCCGTTATACGCCATGTGCCAAATAAAAAGGAGGAGTAAAAATGGTTAACCCAAAAGATACAAACAAATGTTGTCCAGTTGATATTAAGAAATGCGATACTTTTGATTTTATGGCTAATGTCATTGGATTGCCTGTCCTTCATCCGGGTGGTTTTAAGGCAACCGAGAAGATGGCTAACCTATGCAATATCAATAAAGACACAAGGGTTCTGGATATCGCTTGCGGGAAAGGAACAAATAACTGCTATTTAACCGAAAAATTTGGATGTTCAATAACAGGAATTGACTTTGACGAAAATTTAATCAAACAAGCAAAGCGGTTAAAGCTATTTTTCCACAATTTTATTTAAAATACTTTTTATATCTACTAAAGTTGTTTGGATCCCATCCAGTTTATCCAACTTATCCAACTTACCCAACTTATTATCCATGCTTCGTAGTATTTTTATTCCTTCGTCTAATCGCTCCTTGATATCTTTTAACTCGACTGTCGGTTCTTTGAAAAAAGTCGGTGGAAGTGGTATTTTTATCGGAATTTCTTCTTCCTTTATCGATTCGATTCTTGCACCTATATCAACGGAGCCGATTTCTATTAGATGAATTAAAGTCTTTACTTTATCTTCATTTCCTTCGCAAAGTATCTTTACACTTCCATCCTTATCGTTAAATACAATTCCGCCGAGACCTAAACTAAGTGCATTAGCTTCAATGAAACTTCTAAATCCCGTCATCTGTATTTTCCCTTTGATATCTATCGCATACTGCTTTTCGCTATTCATGCAATTTCCTCGTTTTCTGTGATATTTAAATCTAACCCCGCAGTGAAAGTGCAAAGCAAGTAAAGCTAGCCTTCTGGGTCCTGTGGAGAAAAGTGGGCATCATGGTTTAGTAAAGGCAGTAACCACGAAAGCAAGCTGTAAAAACGTTCAATCAGTACCTCATTAAAAATGTTTTTCCAAATGCTATTTACCAACTCTGCCATTTCCATTTCATGCAGCTTTTAAACAAGCAGGTTTAAGATTTTAAAAAACAAAAGAAAATAGGAATAGCGAAAAAGAAAAAATTGTAATTAAGTTGCTGAAAAAGCACAAAGTAATAATTTTAGAACAGTTCGTTTTTTGGTAGTTTTTACATTCTACAAAATTAGTAGAATGATTTATCAAAATACCATTTAAGTTTAGAAAATCTAACCAGAACTTAGAAAGCATAATTATTATCTTGTAACCTCTTTGTATCAGACTCTATCTCAGAGAATAAAAAA
>JACRDV010000070.1 GCA_024860865.1 Methanobacteriota archaeon
GAAAATTTGTTAAAAGAAAAAGATTTTAATGTTGCTAGAGCGCCCTTTGGTTATTATAAGACTTTTGAAATAAAGTGTAAAGGCCATCCTCTCTCTGAATTATCCAGAACAATTTTGCCCGAGGAAGTCGCTGAAAAAGAAGAAGAGGAAAAGGCTCCGAGTGAGTACTTGGTTCTAGCACATGAGGGCGAGGAACATTTTCTAAAGTTAGACAAAATTGAAGATTGCAAAATCTTGGATAAATATCCGCTCCTTAAACAGTTTATCTTAAGTGAAGAGCTAGGAATAAGACCTGGGGAAGAACCATCTCACATAAAACTGATGAGAAAACTAGAATTAGTTGATTACGAACCCGCAAGCGATGTTGGTCATTTTAGATTTTATCCGAATGGAACCTTAATAAAGACCCTTTTAGAAGAACTTGCTTTAGAAATAGCCGCTAGTCTCGGAGCATCTAGAATCGAGACTCCATTGTTATACCGATTTGATGAACCAGACATTCGAGAACAAGCTTTAAAATTTCATCAAAAAGATTACAAGTTAAAATTGCCCAATCGAACTCTTCTTTTGAGATTTGCGGGTGATTTTGGCTTATTCAGAATGATGAAAGATGTTGTAATGAGCTATAAGCAAATGCCGGTTAGAATTTTTGAAATATCACCATCTTTTAGGTTAGAGCAAAGCGGCGAGTGCGTTGGGTTAAAACGATTGAGAGCATTTACAATGCCTGATGTTCATTGCTTCTGTAAAGACCTAAATGAAGCATTGAAGGAATATGAAATCCTCTTTTTAAGTTATAATAAAATTGTAAATGCGATGCAAATAGAGTATGTTGTTGCTTTTAGATTAGTCAAAGAATTCTACCAAAAAAATAAACATTATATACTGAAGCTGCTTGGGGAAATCAAAAAACCAGCTTTAATCGAATTGTTGCCAAAAGCTAAACATTATTGGATTATGAAACATGAGTTTCAAGAAGTGGATTCAGTTGGGGGCAATGCTCAGTTATCAACAGTTCAACTTGATATAGAGGACTCTGAGCGTTATGGAATTTTGTATGTTGATGAAAATGGTGAGAAGAAGGGTTGTATTATTTTACATTCATCTATGGGTTCAATTGAAAGATGGATCTATGCTATGCTTGAAGAAGCGACGAAGAAAGCCAAAAAAGGAGTTGCACCTATGCTTCCGCTATGGTTAGCGCCAACTCAGGTCAGATTGATTCCTGTGAAAGATGAATATTTAGAGTATTGCCAAAAGATTTCTGACAAAATAGATAGAGAAAATATTCGAGTTGATATCGATGACAGAAATCAAACTGTAGCAAAAAAAATTAGAGATGCTGAGCGTCATTGGGTACCTTTGATAGTAGTTATAGGCGAAAAAGAAATTAATACAAATCAACTTCCAGTGCGGATTAGAGAGACCAGAGAATTAAAAACATTTGGAATCGAAGAATTGATTAGTGAAATAAAAAGAAAAACTGAAAATATGCCATTTCGCGCATTAGCGTTGCCAAAGCTATTGTCAAAACGGCCGATATTCATTAGCAGTTGATGGTTATTTCTTATAGACTTGTCAGTTTTTTGGTTTGAAGGCTACAAATTTTGAACTCGCTACTTTTGGGACTTTTCCAGTTTTTAGAATATCGCCAATTATTTTAATGAAATCATCTCCTCCCACTGATTCAGCAATGCTCTTCGCCTCCTCAAGAGTATAAATGTGTCTTTCCTTTACCTCTATGCCCACAAAACCAGCCTTTTTGATCTTGTCGATGTATTCTTTTTCTTCAATAGCACCCGCGATGCAACCTGCCCAGTTGTCTAAGTTATCGCGAATTTCTTTTGGCAATTCACCCAGTGCAACCACATCAGAAACTGCAAGCTTTCCACCCGGTTTCAGCACACGAAAAGCCTCTTTGAATACCTTATCTTTCTCAGGGCTGAGGTTAATTACACAATTGCTGATAACCACATCCACGCTTTCGCTCTCCACAGGAAGACATTCCATCTCACCCAACCTAAATTCTGCGTTCTGATATCCCTCTTTTCTTGCAACTTCTCTCGCTCGCCATACCATCTCCGGTGTAGCGTCTATACCGATTGCCTTCCCTTTTTTTCCAACTTTTTGGGCAACTAGAAAAACATCCATCCCACCACCGCTACCTAAATCAAGTACAACGTCGCCCTCTCTTAGTTCTATAAGCGCAGTTGGATTGCCACAGCCAGCACTTACTTCTTTTACACGTTCCGGAAGCGATTTGAGTTGTTCATCTGTGTAACCTGCTAAATATTTTGCAAGCTCCAGTTCTTTGTCAATAGAAGATGCGGAACTGCCACAACATGATACACTTTGTCTCTTTCCTCTCCCACTTTTTGCTAGCTGTCCATATCTTTCTCTCACGGCCTTTCTGATTTCCAATTCATTTTCTTCATTTGCCATATTCTCACTCCTTTTTCATTAAGGTGGTTTCTGATATTGCTTCAATTCAGCAACCAAAGCTTCTTCTTTGAAAGCACCTAAGACTGAAAATGACTTGCCATTGATGACGACGATAGGCATATTCATAAGCTGTATGCCGTATTTGATCCTTTTCCAAATCGAGTGTTCTACTCGCAAATCTATCTTTTCTTGTACAGAAATTCTCTGAACTTTAGAAAGCTCTTTCTTACATTTTTTACAAAGTGGTGTAGCATAGTAGACAGCTATTCTACTTTCATTCATCGCAATCACTATTATCGTACGTCCAATATCTTACATCCAATATTTCTAAATAGGAAATATTTAAGCTTTATTAAGTACTTGTAATAATTATGGAAGAAAAACGGCGCTTTGTATGCTGCGATATGCGAGGGTTATTGTCATTTCTTATTTTATGGCTTTTATCTAGAAAGCCTATGTACGGACAAGAAATAGCTATGGAAATAGCGAAACGAAAGGGCGAAAAACCTACACCAGGAACGCTCTATCCAGCATTAAAAGACTTAAAAAAGCGCGGCTTAATCAAAGTTGAAAGAAAGAACCGAAAGACGGTTTATAAGCTGACGGATAAGGGAAAACATGGCATTGGAAAGGCTTGTGAATATTTCTGTACGGCCTTTGGAGAAATTTTTGAAGAATGGCGTAAGCAATTTAAGTAAATTCTACTGCTAAACGGCTTTGAGAAACTATAAAATTAGCGGTACTTAGGAAACAATACTCTAGTAAAGTTGTGATAGACAAAAATAGGTAATTATATTCAAATTAACCTCTCCAACGCCTCTCTTCCGCTTATGCCTTCAATAATTCCTAATTTTTTCGCTTCACTTGAGGCAGATTTGATCTGGGCTTCTAGAACATCCTCAAAATTTAAAACACCAGTAACTAGTGCCGCTGCGATTTCAAATTTTTCTGCAGTTTGTATATTCAAATAGCCACACATTACAAAACCTTTTTTACCAAAAATTAAAATTAGTGGAGCTTTTGGAAGGTCGATTTTGATTCCTGTGACAACTCCATTTTTTAATTCGATTGGTTTTACTTCGATCATATCCCTACCAAAAAAGTCACTAATATTTCTGACTTTGCCAATATTTTAATTAAATTTAAGTCCGCGTAGAAATTCTCTAGTTATTTTTATAAAAATAAAAAAATAGAATAGTAAAAAGTTTATATGAGAGAATTATAATTTATAATGATTAATCATGAAAATTAAAGAAATGATGCACAAACCCACTTTTGTTGATCCTAATGCCCCAATTGCAGATGCTGTTAAAACAATGATCGAAAAAAACATTAGTTCTGTTATAGTTGGCAGTAATGATAAAGAAATTATTGGAATGTTTACTGAAAGAGATGTGTTGAGAGAGGTAGTGGCTAAAGGACTC
>JACRDV010000072.1 GCA_024860865.1 Methanobacteriota archaeon
CCCCATAATTTCATGTGGAATCCAAATAATTTCGGATATTTTCCAATAGAAACATAACTAAAGTTACACTAAAAACAAGTAAAAACCATCATTGCACAGGAAATATAGGGGTGCGCACATAACTAAAGTTACGCTAAAATGCAAAGGTTAATTTTTCACATAGAGAGACCCAATGATAACAACGAGAAAAACTCTTCTCTACACAGAGAATTTTGTTTTTAAGAAATTAAGAAGCGCGAGTTATTCTTAAAAAGGCTTTTCCACCCCTTTCAAAACAAAATGTCACTAGTCTCCAGTTGAAATAAAGGGGTTAAAATGGTAAACCGTAATTAAGATATAATGCCTTTCTTCCAATGATTCTTTTGCAACACATCCAACTAATTTTTGGAGGATAAACTTGGCAACGCTTCAACAAACATTAGATGGTGTTGGATTATTTGAGTCAATTCTTAAAACAACGCCGATATTTAAGAATAAAGAAGCGCTGAGGCATTCTTATACCCCTTCTGACCTCCCTCATAGAGGAGAGCAAACCAATAGGCTTGCAACAATTTTAGCTGCAGCCTTGCGGGGTGAAACGCCATCAAATATACTAATTTATGGGAAAACAGGCACCGGAAAGACCCTAGTTACTAAATTTGTCGCAAAGGAGTTGGAAAAAACCGGAGAAAAGATCGGAGTACCAGCCACAACTATTTACATGAATTGCGAAGTTGTGGACACCCATTACAGGGTTTTGGCTCAATTAGCTAACACTTTGTATGGACAAGAAGTAGTACCATTCACTGGGTGGCCAACAGATCAGGTTTTCCAGGCCTTTTTTGACATCGCAGATAAGAAAAAACAGGTCATAGTGGTAATATTTGATGAAATCGATAAAATTGTTAAAAAGAGCTCAGACGAAGTTTTGTATAATCTAACTAGAATAAACACAGACCTAAAAAATGCAAGAGTTAGCATAGTAGGTATTTCTAACGACCTGCGTTTTACCGATTTCTTGGATCCTAGGGTTTTAAGCAGCTTAGGGCAAGAAGAGATAGTATTTCCGCCCTACGAAGCTGACCAGCTAAAGGATATTTTGACCCAAAGAGCAATACTTGCGTTTACGGATGGGGTTTTGGATGAAACGGTAATCCCGCTCTGCGCCGCATTTGCAGCAAGAGAACACGGTGATGCGCGAAGAGCACTAGATTTGCTCAGAGTAGCAGCTGAGCTTGCAGAACTCGGAGGAGCTGATAAGGTAACTGAGGCCCACGTTCGATCAGCAAAAGAAAAAATTGAGCAAGATAGAGTTATTGAAGTAGTAAGGACATTGCCCTCCCAATCAAAACTAGTTTTGTACAGCATAATCTTGCTAGAAGAGCGAGGCAACGGAGGAGTAATCACTGGTGATGTGTATAACATGTATCGCGAGCTATCTAGAAGAGCTCCAATGGACATTTTGACTCAGCGTAGAGTTAGCGATTTGATTTCAGAACTTGATATGCTTGGAATAATCAATGCAGCTGTAATTTCAAAGGGAAGGTATGGTCGAACAAAGGAAATTACTTTAGGGGTTCCGATCACGAGAATAAAAGAACTTCTAGAAAAAGAACTTTCATTTTCTAACTCTAACCTGTTCTGAATTTTTTGTTTTGAAATCTAACTTCATCTTAGACAAGTTTAAGAGTTTAACGATAAAAGAAAAAAATATGTCATCGCTTGATGCGCAAGAAAAAATCTTAACCACATTTCTCAGCGCTGGATTTCAGCTTCACCCTGAAGCTTTGAGCCATCTTCTTACCAACCTAAATTTAAATGAAGTAGCAGAGAAACTTATAAAGAATTTGAATACGATGCAAGAAAAACCCATTGTGCTTACAAAAGATATAGTTGAAACAATACTAAATGAGCAATTTAAGCCAACAATAACAATTCAAGAGAGCTCAAGTAGCTTTGAACCACTGGCAAAAAAAGTTGAGCCAAGAATTGAAGTGCTCGAAAAAGAAAAGCCAAAATACTCCACAAAAGGGACAATTGAAGACTTTATTAAATATTTTAATAACAGGTATGAGAAAATAAAAAAAATTTTACTTGAACACACTAACTTGCGCGATGCAAGCACAATTTCAGGCCTAAAGGCACTTCAAAATTCAACTCCTGTTAAAATAATTGGATTAATAAGCAATATTCGAACAACAGCAAAAGGAAATAAACTATTAGAAATTGAAGACCAAACAGGAAAAATTACAGTTCTAATTTCAAATGACTCTGAAGAAGCCCAAGAAAAAGCCAAGCATGTTATATTAGACGAGGTAATTGGCATTGAAGGAACAGTAGCAAGAAATGGCGAGCTTCTAATTGCAAAAGACATAATTTGGCCAGACACCCCAGTTAAAAAAGAACAAACTAAAGCCGAAGATCCAATTTGCATTGGATTGCTTTCCGACTTGCACGTAGGAAGTAAAATGTTTCTAAAGAAAGAGTTTGAGCGTTTTTTAAAATGGTTAAATACTGGTTTTGGAAACCCAAAACAAAAAGAACTCGCAAGCCGGATTAAATACTTGATCATTGCTGGAGACTTAGTGGATGGAGTCGGTGTTTATCCAGACCAAGAAAAAGAGCTTGAAATTTCTGACATTCACCAGCAATATATTGAAGTTGCAAAATTATTGGAACAGATCCCAGATTACATTGAAATAATTATCACACCTGGTAATCACGATGCTATTAGGATAGCCGAGCCGCAGCCTCCGCTACCAAGAGATATAGCAGCCCCTTTGTTTGAATTAGACAATGTTCATATGCTTGGGAACCCAGCGCGGGTAAATATACATGGCTTTAAAACTTTAATTTATCATGGGCGCAGCCTAGACGATATAACTTCAGCAATCTCAGGGTTATCTTTATCTCAGCCTGAACTAGCGATGGTTGAGCTTTTAAAAAGAAGGCACTTAGCTCCTATTTATGGTGAACGAGCGCTTATTGCACCAGAAGCCGAAGATCTTTTAGTAATTGATGAAATCCCAGATATATTTCAGGCAGCACACGCCCATACAGTTGGATTAACTAACTACAGAGGAGTTATAACTGTAAACTCTGGTGCATGGCAATCTCAAACAGCATATCAAAAAACACAAGGATTAACTCCCACACCTGCTCGTTTGCCCATTGTAGACTTACAATCCTTAAAAACAACAATTTTAAGATTTGGTGCTTAATTTGAGCGCAGAGAGTCCGGAGACAGAGGCCTATCTTAAAAGCATTGAGGAAGAAGTTGAGAAAGCATATAAAGCCGCACAAATTGCACGCCAGCAGTGTAAAGATCCTGAGCCTGATGTTGAAATTTCATTAGCAGCAGATCTTGCTTCTAGAGTTGAAGGTCTTTTAGGTTTTAAAGGCGTTGCTGAAAAAATTCGAGAGTTTAATACAAACTTCTCACGTGAAGAAGTTGCACTAAAAATTGCAGAAGAAATAGCAGCTGGAAAAATCGGAACATTTGAAGATAAAGAGAAAGCAATTGAATGCGCAATCAGAATTGCACTTGCAATTTTAACAGAAGCAGTAGTTGCGGCACCAATTGAAGGGATATCAAGAGTAAAAATTAAAGAAAATTCAGATCGCACAAAATATCTTGCAGTTTATTTTGCCGGGCCGATTAGGTCTGCTGGTGGAACTGCTGAAGCATTTACAGTTTTGGTTGGAGATAAACTAAGACAATTATTAAATTTAGATCGATATAAGCCAAGTGAAAAAGAAATTGAACGATATGTCGAAGAAGTTGAATTATACGAAACTGAAGCTGCACATCTACAGTATCCTTCAACTCCAGATGAAATTCGATTTGCTGTGAAAAACCTTCCAATAGAAATTACTGGCGAACCTACTGACAAAATTGAAGTAACCGGTTATAGAGATTTAGAAAGAGTCGAAACAAACCAAGTCCGTGGCGGAGCAATTCTTGTTTTAGTTGAAGGAGTTTTATCAAAAGCAACTAAAATAGCAAAGCTTGCTGAAGAGTTGAAACTCGAGGGCTGGAGTTGGATAAAGGAGTTGGCACAAAAACGAGTTGAAAAAAAATCTACAAAAGAGCCGATTACGCCGAAGTACTTAGAAGATGTAATTGGGGGGCGTCCAATTCTCGCCTATCCAAATCAGCCAGGGGGCTTTAGGTTAAGATATGGGCGCTGCAGGAACTCGGGCTTAGCTGCCCAATCAATCCATCCAGCGACCATGGTTATTTTAGATGAGTTCATTGCTGTTGGCACTCAAATTAAAACAGAGCGCCCTGGTAAAGCAGCAGCCATCGTTCCTTGCGACACAATCGAAGGGCCGATTGTAAAACTAAAAACAGGCGATGTCATTTATGTTAATACCTTAGAAGAAGCATATAAACTCAAAGACCAGGTTGCTGAAATATTATTTTTAGGGGATATTTTAATCTCTTATGGGGAATTTCTTGAAAACAATCACCCATTAATGCCGTCTGGTTACAGCGAAGAGATTTGGCAACAAGAACTAGAAAAAGTTGCTAAGCAGTCAAATACATTGGATGTTTATCAAATTAAAATGTACATTGAAGATTCAATAAAAAATGTACCAACTGCACAAGAAGCAATACAACTTTCTGAAAAATTCAGGATACCTCTGCATCCGCGGTATACTTATTATTGGCACGATATTTCAGCTGAAAGTATCCTTAAGTTAGTTGATTGGATTGTAAGCGGTGAGTTCTCAGACTCAACACTTAAGTTGCCAATATCAGAAGAAAAAAAGCTACTTGAAATGCTTGGGATTCCGCACAAAATTTCCAATAATTTAGTTGCCCTAGATTCAAATGAAAGCCAAATTTTGTTAAGATGTTTAGGTTTAGACGAAAAACTATCAAAACAAAGGTTTGAAGAGGTTTATACCAGCAGAAGTTGGGCAGATCCAGTTGAGTTAGTTTCAGCTTTAGCAGGGTTTTCAGTTCGCAAAAAAGCTCCTACTAAAATTGGAGCGCGAATGGCCAGGCCTGAAAAGGCTAACATGCGAATGATGAAACCAGCACCGCATTTTTTGTTCCCGCTTGGATGGGCTGGGGGCAAAACTAGGAATACGATAAAAGCAACGAAAAACGGCACAATTACCGTTGATATAGTTTACAGAAAATGTCCAATTTGCAAAAAAACAACTTTTAAACCAAAGTGCATTTGCGGTGGACGGACGAGAATTACATCTCCATCTCATAAAGACCAAGGGTTGCTGATTAAAGACTTGCTAGAAGAGGCAGCTAAAAACATACATGAAAATATACCGGAAGAAATTAAAGGAGTAGTTGGATTAATTAGTCGAGATAAAGTTCCAGAGCCACTTGAAAAAGGAATTTTGCGAGCAAAGTATGATTTACACGTTTTTCGAGACGGAACAATTCGATTTGATGCTACAAATCTTCCGCTCACTCATTTTAGACCATCTGAAATCAAAACTGATGTTGAAAAACTTAAACAATTAGGTTACCGGACAGATTGCTATGGGAAACCTCTCTTAAACGGAGATCAGATTATAGAATTAAAACAGCAAGATTTAGTAATTCCTGAAAAGGGTGGAGAATGCCTAGTTAAAATTACAAAGTTTATTGATGAAATGTTGGCGAAATTTTATAATTTGTCACCTTATTACAACGTTAATAAAATTGAAGATTTAGTTGGGCATTTAGTTGTTGGATTAGCACCACATACCTCAGTTGGAGTTATTGGGAGAATAATTGGTTTTACAAGAGCCGATGCTTGTTTTGCGCATCCATACTTTCATGCTGCGAAAAGA
>JACRDV010000073.1 GCA_024860865.1 Methanobacteriota archaeon
ACTCTTTCTAATATAAGTTGTTTGAAAGTATCAAAAGCAGTTGGCCATTCTGCTGCTTTTATTGCTTCAAGTTCAATCTGTGTGATTTTGAATAACTTTTTAAGCCGTTCAAACTTCTCTTTTGAAATACTGTTAATTATCCCATCATCAATGGATGCATTTGTTAGTTTTAGAAGTTCTGCAACTGAATTCTCAATTTTTTTCTGTGAGTCTGAAATCATAACAACTACTATTTGTAAAGAATTTTGTTTTACTCCAAAGAGTTTAATCGCCTCCTGAATTTGCTTTCTTCCTGAGACATAAATAAGAAGTTCCACAGCTAAATCAGTTGAAATGTTTGTTTTTTGTTTGAAAGATTTTAATGCAAGATAAGCTGCGCGAAAAACATGGTCAAAGCCAGCTATCACAGCTGGGTCAAAAACTTGAATTGCTGTTTGAGTTTTTTTTGCCAGCTCTTTTACTTTTTTTGTCAGCTCTTCAACATCAATTGGAGCTAGATTAACCAACCCAAAGATACCAACATAATCTTCTAGGATTTTTTTAATCAAAAAAATTCCATCAAAATAATCATTTGAAAAAATATGGTTAAACTATACGAATTGCAATAATCCTTGCATTTTTTATGAATGCCTCTGCAGAGGTGGATGCATAGTTTGTTCTGTATTGGATCCCAATTGAATGTGATCCAGGGCTTAAACTGATCTTTTTAACAGCAAAGAATGGGGCATAATCTGTTCCATCTGTAGGCCTGTATATCATTTCTCCATAAGAAGTTCCATCCACATTTAAGTTAGCATAAACAGCATAAGCGATAGATTCTTGTTTTACCAGAGCAGTGGCTATAATTAAATAATCTCCACCAACTGTTAATGTTAAAGTTGTTTTATTTTTATATGTTGCTGAAGATGAGAAGCTTTCTACTTCGCTCTCAGCATACTTAAAACTTCCTAAGTCGCTAAGCTTTATTGCAGAAATCCTTGCATTTTTAATATATGCATCAGAAGACCGTTTTTCAGTTTTATATTGAATTGTAAATGTATGTGGAGCAGAAGTAAGGTTTAATTTTTTCATAGTTTCATAGGTATAGAATTGTGATCCAACTGTTGGTTCTCTAAGCATTTCTCCTTGAGAAATTCCGTTATAGATTAATTGAGCGTAGGCAGAATTTGAAGTGCTTTCTCCTGATAAATCAGCTGTTCCAAGAATTAAATAATCTCCTGCAACTGGAGTAAATGCTAAAGCCGTTTTCTTTATCCATGTTGTTGAGAGAGTTGAGCTCTGAGGCTCAGAGATAGAAGTTTGGTAATCAGTGACTTTTATAACTGCTATTCTTGCATTTTTTATTTTCGCTGCATAACCATTTATTGAGCTTCTATACTGGATTTTAATGGTATGTTGAGATTTATTTAAATAAATTATTTTATGGGCTCCAAATGGGTAGTAGTTTGTATCAGCCGAGCCCGAGGGCATAAATTCGTTTATTCCATAAACAGCCCCATCTATGACTAATTGAGCTTCCGTATAATAAGAAGTGGAAGCATGAGCTAAAAGACTGCTGGCTAAAACTAAATAATCTCCATTTGTTTTATTAAGAACCAGACCAACTTTATCTTGGAAAGAAGTGCTAGTAGTTGTTGATTCTATCTCGCTTTCCACATAATAAAATTCCTTTATGATATTGATAGTAGATTTATTCCCTGTTACATTTATTGCACTGGGAGCTTTAGCAGTCCACTTTATTTCATAAGTTCCAACTACACTTGGAGCTGTAATTGTTATATTATGCCATCTAGTTGTGATAGTGTTTAAATTAGAAAGGGATTGGTTCCATTTCTTTTTAGCTATTGTAAATCTTGTGACTCCATTATTGTAATTAGATTGAATTTCGCTCGCATTCAAGGCTTTGTTATAAATTCTCATCTCATCTATAACTCCTTTAAATGCACGAGCGCCAACAGGATAACTATTGCCGATAGTTATGTTTCCAGAATTTTCTCCATTGCCAACAGAATTATCAATTGCACTGCTGTTTAGATCCCCATCAATGTACAAAAATCCCTTATCCTTAGGAACATCTCTAACTGCTGCAATGAAGTGCCAATTTCCATCGTTTATTGGAGCTGTGCTCGCGCAGTCAGTCGTTGCAGATGAATTCGTATGATACATAAATCTTATTTTATTATTTGAAGAATTTGCTGTTTGGAATATATGGTATGCTTTATAAGTAGAGCCTGATCCACTTGCTTTGTTAATGATAAACTGCATTTTTTGTGCACTAGTTTTTATCCATGCAGTTATTGTAAAGCTTTCAGTTCCATTGAAATCTAAGCTGTCTGAGTCTAAAATTTTTACATAATCATCGACCCCATCAAAGCTTAGAGCAGAGCCATATTTGCCAGCAGTCCAATTTGGTCCATATTTAGTACCGTTGTTATCATTTCCGCTGAAGTCTTTTAGAAAATCTCCATAACCTTCCTCGAATCGCATTCCTAGAGCTAAATTTTCCCAAATAATATTAGTGGTGTTAAGCCAAGTAATGCCTGTTATGTTTTTATTAAAAACTTTTATGCTCCTATTCAGCCAAATTGTTTGACATGATTTAGCCGTAGAAGGCGCATAACTAGAAGTTGAAAGGACAGCCGGAGGAGGTTCATACAAAACTCTAACTTCATCAAAATAAGTAAACCTCCCTGTACATTCACTGTAGGCCTCTGTAAATAATTGTGCACTACTGAATTTATAATTCTTTAGTGCAAGTTTAC
>JACRDV010000074.1 GCA_024860865.1 Methanobacteriota archaeon
AACCATAAAAAATGAAATGGATGCCTCAACAACAACTGCCACAGGCGCTAATAACCCGCACAACAGCTCTTCTAATATAGCCTCCGCCACCTGCAAAAGATGCCACGGCAGCCTTAGTTTTGCAGTGAATAAAACTGCAAGCTCTACAGATACTCAAGTAGATTATTACATTACAACGCATAAGTCTCCTCCATCCCCTAGCAATATTAATATTAACAGGAGCCAATCCTGGTGCCCGAACTGCCATGGAAATCCCAAAAAAGTCACAACAGTATCAACATACACCAATATTTTGAGCGGAAATGCTCACTCACCACTGGTAAGCGGAGCTAACAATGAAACTAGATCTTTGGGTTGCTTTGTATGTCATGTTGGTATAAATACAACAATTACAGTCAAGAAGCAATTGAAAGTTCTCAACGTTACTGCTTGGATCAACACTACAGCTAGTCCAGAAGGTTGGAATGTAACAAAACAAGCAGGAGTAGCACGTAATACAACTGGTTATATTGTGCTTGTAGGCAAAGTCAAACAAAGTTAGAAAAACTTATCTTAAGATTTTTTTCTATTATTTTCTATGCACAGAAAAATTATTTTTTTTATAATTCTTACGGTCAATCTAATTTTGTGCTCCAATATTATAAGTGGGGCCCGATATAGCCCCACTCTAAAAGGTTATTGCAATAATTGCCATATAATCCTCCTAGGAGAACAAGGTGATATACATCAGATCCATTATTTTGGATCGCCACTAATGGAGGCCCGTGATCCTGGGAGGAGAATACCTTGCATTGGTTGTCACCAAATCGGCACAAAAATACAAGCTCAAGGTATTGCGTGCCATAATCCTGGTCTTATAGATAGTGTTCATAAAAAAACTTGCCTGATTTGTCATAAGCGCATGTTAAACACTGAAAATGAAAGTGCCATTCACGCAATCCATGCTAAAAAGGAATGTGTTCTATGCCACAGAGAGCCGGCAAAACCATCTTCTGAATGTACGAGTTGCCATGGAAATGATCATCACAGAGTCCACCAACGCGTTGTAGATAAAATTTGTGTTAAATGTCATGGCGAAATTGAGAAGGCATATATAAACATATCAACCTTTGAGCAAACCCAAAAAAATGTGACCGCATATAAATTAAAATCCACTTTGGCGAAGAAGTTCTCATATGTAAAAAAACTAATAAAAAGTATATTAGATAAGTTCTTAGTGTACTAATCAATTTCAAATCTTATTCCAAAAAAGCAAAAAAGATAATTGTTTCTAATATTAGTAAGATTATGCCAAAAATTGATCGGTTAGTTTTGCTTGAAATCGCTGTAGGTATAATGATACTTGGAATTTCATTAGTTAGTTTTAGTAATACATACCAAAGATTTGGACAAGGTCTTGGATATGGACATGGTGAATTAGTTCCCATTGAGAAAATCGAAGAAAAATGGTATTCTGCTTTCATGCAAACATTTAGATCATTGTTCTTGGCTTTTATTAGTGGTTTAATTTTGATGCACGGGATTTTATCCCTTCGAGCCCCAAAGACAGAAGTGCTTTCACCAGAAGAAGTTCCAACAGAGGAACCTATCAAATTAGTTTGGAATAATCAAACAATCCTGTTAGAACTCTTTCGAGACTTAGCTCCTAAGACATGTAGTATGATATTGAGCTCACTTCCATTTGAATCGGAGATAAATGAGTTAGAAAATGGGATATGTTTTAGAATAAGCGAGACAATGAGTTTGAAATTTCTGGTCGTAAAAATTGAACCTGAGAACCAAAGGCTCTTGGTAAAAGCTGGCGATGTGGGTTACTCTCCAGTAACAGAATCAATCTACATTTTCTATGGGAAAGCCCAATCTGTGCTTCCGCTCAATATATTTGCAAAGGTTAAAGGGTAAGTAGAAGTTTTTCAAAGAATGTTTAGTGGTGACGAAATTCAACTTAGAAAGTATCACGAATAACTCTTAGTTTTTTAATTGAAATTAAGCAAATTTAAATATTTATTCTTTTGAGTTCTTGAATAAAAATCTAAAACAAAACGTTCGAAATACTTTTTTCTAAAGATATAATCTAAAAAAATTTAACTTCAATAATAAAACTTTGAAATGGAAATTCTTTCTATCAACAGTTAATTAGCTTAAGAATGTAACATTAACTGCAATTGATGTGTGGCAACCTAAACAGCCAAAATTTAATGTCCGATTATTTTTTCCTGAGGCATTGAAGGGTTTGTGAATACCGCTTCTTATACCGCCCCATCCTCTAGTGGAATATGGGCTAGTACTATTATAACCTGGAAAATATGTTGCGTTATGGCATTTTGTGCAATTAATGTAGCTTGCATTATGGCCGCTAACTGAACCGTATTTGATATGACACTCACGGCACTGGGTATTATTGGCCTTATTTGATATTTGTTTATAAGCAATGTGAGGCCAATTAACTGTCTGATTTGAACTGTCTATCTCATTTACTATATACTTATGGCAGGCGGTACATTTTGGCATTTTATACCAAGTATGAGCTCCAACGTAGTGTGGAAAACTAACTGGTAAGAAAAGTACTAGCAACAAAATTATTGATAGAAGTATTAAAATGCTAATGAGGATTTTTCTATCCATTTTAACCCGCTTTGTCAGAACCTGAGACAGATACATTAAATGAATAGGGATTGGTTGGGGTAATATTTAGCATCTTTGTGCTGCGGCTATATGTCATGTTTAACTTTTGGTATACGTTACGAAATGTTATATTGAGTTTAATACCGGTGTGACAACCCATGCAACCCAAAGATCTAGTTTCATTGTTAGCTCCGCTTACCAGTGGTGAGTGAGCATTTCCGCTCAAAATATTGGTGTATGTTGATACTGTTGTGACTTTTTTGGGATTTCCATGGCAGTATGGGCACCATGCTTGGCTCCTGTTAATAGTAATATTGCTAGGGGATGGAGGAGACTTATGCGTTGCAATATAGTAATCAACCTGGGCATCAGTTGATTTATTGGTCTTATTTACAGCCGAACTAAAGCTTCCGTGGCATCTTTTGCAGGTGGCTGAGGCTATATTAGAAGAGCTGTTGTGCGGGTTATTAGCGCCTGTGGCAGTTGTTGTTGAGGCATCCATTTCATTTTTTATGGTTGTATGGCAGAGTGCACAATCTGGTTGTTCATACAAAGTATGTGAACTAATATAGCGACTAATGGCGGGTACTAATGAAAAAATAAAAGCAATTACTAGAGCCAGAAGTATTGCTACTAAAATTGATCTTCTGATATTTTTACGAATGTTTAACCATCCCTTTAATTTATTAACTTACATTTTTTTACATTAAAAATATCTATAATTTACTAATTAAAAATCAGAAAGCTATCCCGTAGGTATAAGTATTTTAAAACTAGAAAAACTTAGAATTTCAGTTCTAAAAAATTTTATCTAATAATCTAACACTCTTTTTTATCTAATGAACCAAAATCAGATTTTTTTACTTATTTTCCTGCGTCCTCCTACTTTTCTCCGTATTTTTTCCTCTTTTATCGAAGAGATTTCTTTTTTAAGCTTCTCTAGTTCCTGAGAAAAGTTAGCAACCGCCTGCTTGAAAGTTAACTCTGGAGTTAAGGTTTTACTCGCCATTTCAGCTAGCCCGTCCGCCTTCTCCTTTAAAGCAGATAATTCACCTATAGATGTATCTAAACGAAGGTTAATTCTATTCACTTTATCCTCAAGTTTACTGATTTCAGATGCTAATAATGTTTTAATCGTTTTTTCATTAATTGATGGAGTGCTTGGAGCTTTTTCACTTAATGTTTTAATTTCACTTTTTATTGCATTAATTTCTGGCTTTATTTTCCAAAGTTCTTGCAGTTTTTTGAACTCAGCTGGGTCTATCGGAATTTTTCCTTCGGTTATAGTTGCTAGATCTTTTAATTTTTCCAACTCATCCCTTAAAACTGTAACTTCCCGTAATAGAAATTTGTAAGAATCGGTAAGTTCTTTAGTGCTTTCTGGTGAGAAAATAGATAGACCTGCAACTCGAGCTTTCAGTTCATCATATGCTTTTCTTAAGGCTCGAGTTTCTTCCTCGAGCGACTCAATTGAATTGGTCGCTGTTACAAATTTGCTTACATAAGTTTCTTTAATCTCCTCAGCCATATCCAAGGCTCGTTTAAGTTGGGCTTGAATATATGGAGATGTTCTTAGAAATTCTGCAATTTGATTAGTTATTCCCGCTGTCTTTAATTCTTCAATTCGTATAATAATTTCCTGGTTCGATTTCAGCAATTGATCAAAATCAGCTACTTTTTTCTCAGTGGACCAAACTCTGTCTCTTACTTGTCCAACTTCCAAGACCAATTTTTTTCGCACATACAGAAACAAAAATATTATCAAAATGATACATGTGCCTGCGGAAATTAAAGATACTAATATTAGAAGCTCCATAGAAATCCTTTCTAAAACAAATATTACTCAACTAGAAGCTTTTATTTATTTTGTCATTTGAACGTCGAAACAGCTTAAAATGGTCAATTTTTGCATCTACGAATGTAAAATTACTTAGATAAGCGCTCATTACAAAACTCTCTGGATCAGAATTCTCTCTTTAAAAATTATTAACATTGATAGGTTCCTATTGATTTAACTTGGAGTACTTTCCAAAAGTACTACTCTAACACCTTCAGCCTTTGTGATCATAGCCTGAATTTTGTCGCACGTTAGTAGGGTCCCCTTCTTTTTTCTAGCCATATATCGAACCATATCATCAATACCGCCACTCTGGGCCAGTTTAAGCTCCTGAAATCCAGGCCTCCTGCCGGAAAATATAAGCTTGACCTTTTTTTGATTGGCTAACTCACGTAAACTCTCAAGTTCCTTTAATCCCTTAAAACCTTTTTCATTTCTTTGGTTAGCAAGGTGCTCAAGTTCTGCAACTGCAGCTCTTGGAACATCAACTAAAATTTTCTCTTTTGCAGCACGCTCTTTAACGTAATTTATAACCATGCAATTAACTAACGCGCTAGTATCTGGAATAATTATATTTTCAGATGGATAAACCATCAAATATTTTCGAACAAAAAATACCCCAAGTCCTACTAGTGCAACTGTTAAAATGCCGAGCGCAATAATCCAACTATACCAAACCAATGATGCCTGGTAGATTATGATTACTCTTGGAGCGCTAAAGGGTGCGATGTTCTCCAACGAATAGTAAAGAACCTCTCGATTTCTTTCTGTATAAGATTCTCTCGGGGTGGGATCAACAGATATAATTTTTGTACCCTCTGGAAGCTTAATCCACGTTTCGAGGCTGAGAGTTGGCCATTCGGCAGAAGTAATAAGCCACTCATGGACGACCCTTTTTAATCCAAACTGTATGGCGCGGCTTGTGGAAATTTCAACAGTATATGTATAGGTATAACCAGGTTGAATCGGTTTTCTAAACCACCAAGTAATTCGGGTGTAATTTCCAACTTCATCACTTAAGTAGGCAAGCTTCCCTTGGTCATCAAAAATCTGAATATTTGTAATTTTAAATTCCTTCGGGATTTTCAGCATTCTGCTGCTAATTGGAAGCGTTCCGTTGTTGCGAAGTATAACCGTTTCTTTTACATGAACGGTATCAGTCCAATCAATGGAAATGATTCGTTCGACTTTAATATTGACCTCATCATAGGCTGAAATAAAAGGACATTGCACGAAAAGAAGTGCAGCGATCAAAAGAAGTATAATTTTTTTCAGATAGCATATCTCCTTTAATTAGTCCTTTGATATTTAGAAGTTAGTTACCAAAAAAACTTTGCATTAGAATTTCCTCAAAAGCTTTTGCAACCTTGATTGGCTCGTCTCCTCAAATCAGCCCAATTTTCTCATAATTAAAAATTTCTTCGCCACTAAACATAAAAATTCTTATCTTTTAGCTGGAAGGTCAATAAGAGATTTTCTTGACCAATTCTAATGTAATATATTGCTGCGATGATATTATCATGAACCAATATTTTTTATGCCCCCAAACTACTGTATAAAGCTTTTTTGTCTCATTTTGAACTGGCAAAGTTTTAATTTTGGTCACAACTTTGCTATCAATTAATTCGCTTTCGATAATGGTATTCTTTTGGCTTTCTTCTCTGATAAAATTATTTAAG
>JACRDV010000083.1 GCA_024860865.1 Methanobacteriota archaeon
CTGAGCCAAAGTTCATAGGAACAAACCACCTTGACTGGGATGAAAAAAAGATCCTCAGCACTTATTTAAAGCGGTGGCAAATCGAAACCTTTTATAAGGGTGCTAAACAAAACCTCGGGTGGGAGGAGTGCCAGCTAAGGACCGCAAAGGGAACCAGTCGTACATGGTATCTCATGTTCTTAGCGGACACCCTCCTGAAAATAAGCTCAGGCTTTAGCAGCCTTATAAAATGGTTGGAAACCAGCTTCGATACAGTTGGGAAGAAATGCCTTGCTTTATCTTTTGAAGTGCTTGAGAAATTTTTGTCTTGGTCTTTTAATCAAAGAAAAAAATTAAAAGATTTGGGTGAGATATTAAAAAGAGCATTTGCTTCAAATCAAGAGCTGAAAATACTTAGCTTAAAAAACGCAAAACTTTAGTAATAAAATTTTTCTTCTTATATAAGTCCGAAATATTAGGTTTTCTAATAACAAATTTATGTTAAATTTGGAAAAATATATAAAAATACCATTTTATTTAAATAAAAATAATTACTTAGAAATCTTTTTATAATTATGACTCAACCCTTATTTGTTAGCCGCTACTTTGATTGAAAAATCCGAGAAAACTCGGAAGGAGGTGGAGTGGTGGCAGAACAAAAAAGTCTTGTTAGTAAAATTCCCAGTATGATACCCGGGGCTATTCTTCTACTCATTATAACAATAATTTCCATTAATGGCGCAGCGTACATAGGACCTAAGGAAGTATTTGGAATTCCAAAGTTTTTCGAAAGAGTCGTGCATTTGAACTATATATTGTGGTGCATCTTAATAGGGATGACAATTCGAAATACTGTAGGTATACCAAGTTGGGCCAGAGAGGGTGTTAATTTATCCAGGCTCTTCCTGAAGACTGGTATTGTCTTACTGGGCTCGTTGTATACATTTGAGATTCTTGCAAAATTGGGTGGAATTGCTGCAGGTCTAATAGTGTTCTTCGTCTTCTTCAGTGTCTTTATGGTCATGGGTCTGGGTGGATTGCTTGGTATTGGAAGATCAATGGCTGGCGTATTGGGTGCAGCATGCGGTATCTGTGGTGTTTCAGCATCTATCGCAACTGCTCCTACTGTAAGAGCAAAGATGAGTGAAGTCGGTTACGCGATTGCCACAATACTCAGTTTTGGAGTAATAACCATGTTCCTCAGCCCATTTATAGGGCACTGGTTAGGGATGAATGCAATACAGTATGGAGCTTGGGTTGGAACAGGTATCCTAAATTCTGGTCAAGTACTCGCTGCAGCACTGGCGTTTGATCCTGTGGTTGCACCTGGACATGCTGTTGCAATAGGTGAAATCTGGAATATACTAAGAATTGTTTTCATACCAGTTGTTGTATTCGTAATAGCTATTTGGTATTCTGCTACTTTAACTCCAGAAGAAAAAGAAAAGGTGGGAAGAGTTAGTTTAGGAACGCTGATTAAAGAAAAATTCCCTGTGTTCGTCTTAGGTTTCTTAGCGATGACAGTAGTTACTTCGTTAGGAGTATTTGGACCGGCAGGAGTAATCCCGGGCACAAAAGCATCTACAGCTATGGTGGCTTTGAGAATATTAATGACTGACTTCTTTGCAATCGGACTTGTAGGTCTAGGCATGTTCATATCAATTAAAGAAATCAGCGCGACTGGCGGCAAGCCATTCTACATTGGTTGGTTTACTGGATTTGTCAAATATGTCTTGTCACTAGCAGCGATAGTATTGCTTAGCAGTGTCTTACCTACATCATATTAGAGGTGTTTCTTATGGCAGAAGAGGTTAAGCCTGAAGAAGCTAAGGCTGTAGAAGAAAGAGCGATGACAGTATTTAGAGACGAAAGACAAGAAGACTGGGGAGCGATAATCCTCTCTATCATACTAATTATACTCATGCTCGTCGTTCTATATGCTATGGGTCTAGATCCTTTCAAAATCGGTAAGGTCGCAAATCCCTTGCAATTTGTAAAATAATTAAGTACCGAACTTTTTCCTTTCTTTTATTTTTTATTTCGTGAAAGTATTCTTAAAGTTATTCTATTCCATTGATAACTATAGAAGCATTTGTGATTTCGACCGAAGAATTTAAGTTAAGATGAATTATCATTTGGGTTAATAGGAATTTAACAATTGTACAACTAACGAAGAAAAATCTCTATAGAATGTTAGAATGTAAAATACTTATAATTAAAAGGCTAGATAAAAGCTAGATAAGACTAAAACTAAATCTCAGGGGTAGAAATCTTGGATATGATTATTTACATTTTCTTCGGGGCAATGGCAATAGGGATTGCTCTGCTAGCAAGACTAGCATTTAAGCCGAGAAAGTAATTATTAAGCTCTTTTTTCTAGAGTTTTAGTTATTAGTTCAGTGGTAGTCCAAACTTCTATTGAAATTTTAGAGTATTTATCATGAAGCGTATTTTATTGCGATGAAAAGTACAATAATCAGTGCTAAAGCCATAATAAAAAGTATAATATTAAGAGTAATTATATGAAGCGTTATTCTCCTGTGCGATGGCGTCATCTCTAATAACACTTTGTCTATGAAAAATTTCTTCAATTTACCAGAAATACTGTTCTCTAATTCTAAGTATCGCTTAATGCTGATAAGCCAGAGTTTTAATTCTTCACTAAGCTTTTTTATTCTTTCCTCGCTGATTTCCTCTGGCGACTCGAAGATCTCTTCATGAGTAAGTATGGTTCCCCTAGAAACTCCTTCTAAAGTAAGAGTTATTTGGAATTTATCCCCAGTTAGTGATTTAGTTACAATTTTTTTATTTTTGACAAACTCGATAAACTCGATAGTTTGCTCCACTAAGGTTTTATCTGATTTAAGTTTTATGTGAAATTGTGCTCCTTGCCCCATAGAACCAGTTATGTTTTTTACACTGATGACTTCCCAAACAGAACTAAGCTTTATTCTCTTTTCTACATCCGCTAAAAAAGCAAAAACTTTTTCAAGCGAAGAATGGATTTCAATAGACTCTAAAATTTTGTACTCTCTCATGTTAAGCTCTTGAAATCTTATCGAATAACAATTACTGAACAAGGTGCTTCTCTAATCACTTTCTCTGCTATTTTATCCGACCACATTTTTGCTAGGCCTTTTAAGCGTCTTGAACCTAATATTATAACGTCAAAATTGTTATCTCTGGCTTCCCTTATTATCTCCTTATAAGGTGTGCCTGCACGAAATTTAATTTCAGCCAGTATGCCTTCCTTTTCTGCTTTAGTTTTAAAATTTTTCAAAATTTGATTAGCTTCCTTTTGTGATTCTTCATTGACATACGATAGAAATTGCTCCCTCGCCTTGGAGGACGATTGCCAATCGCTTCCGATGCGATCTTCCCACTGGGGTATATCTACCACATAGAGAGCAGTTAGTTGTCCATTGGACATTTTTGCCAAATTTATCGCATATTCTTCTGCTTTTTTCGATGTCTCGGAACCATTTGTTGCAAGTAAGATTTTTTTAAACATTTTTTCCCTTTTATTTAGTTTTTTTAAGTTAAATTTTTATTAATACAAATTTTTGATAATTTTTTCCGTAATATTAAATCCTAAGCAACTACGAAAAATCTCTTGGGCTATATCAAAGATTCAAACCTCTTTATACCTGGAAATTTATCGAAGTGATGGTCTAGCGAATATACTTCTTTGATTTTGTAAAGCTGCATGGTGAGCCTGTGGTGGGAATCTATAAAATCCACCTCGTACTTTAGCGCGAGCTCTATAGCAGGTAAACACAGGTCCTTACGAGCATCACTTATACTTAGACCTGCGCACTCCAAGAACCTTTTGATAGATTCATTGATTTTCATTGGATGCTCACGTTCTCTCTTCATCAAGATATGTGCGATTTCAGCCACAGTAAAAGTAGTCGTCCTTACTCTTTCTTTTCCAAGTTCGATGCTTTTCATTATTTCTTCACATGATTCAAGTTTTTCCTTTGGCTCACCGATTAGCGTACAGAGTGGAATACTGGCATCCAAATATCTCAAAATTATTACCTAAATGGTGACTCTTCATGTAGAAGCTTTACGACATCCTTTCTCTTCTTAAGACTACTTCTGAAGCTCTTAGCGATCTCAAGGAACGACCTTCTTTGGAATACCCTCTCGATTCTAATATCGACTTTCATCATAGGTTCTATTCGCATCTCTCTGCGCACTTTTGCTGGAATAATTATCCTTCCTTTTTTATCCACAGTTGCTTTTATTTTTATTTTCATTTTTCCCACTTTAAAATTTCCCATTTTTTAATTGTGGGTTTAACTATATAAGAATTACCGAGTAATATAACTCGAAAAGTAACAAATAATATTTTCTAAAAGTGTTAAATAAGGAAGGAAATATGATCGAAAAAGAAAAGAAGGAGAAATTGAACGCTGCATTCGAAAAAAAGGGGCGATCTATAAAGTAATTGCTGCTCGTTCATATTCACACTTGCTTAAGCAGGATGTCTGGGTGATTATTCATATTGGAAAATTTGGAGGCTGATAAGCCGTGAATAAAGAAGGAGAATTTCCGTGGAAAAATGCAAAATTAGAATGCTACAAATGCAATATCATAGCTGAGCCAGTAACAATAAAGTTTCAGGGATATCCCATTCGCGGTTGGAGAAATGCTACACCCTCAAGATGCTCATGCGCTATTAGCAATGAGAAAAACCGGTGTTTACAAAGTTAAAGTTGGAAAACTTGGTAGAGCAGTTATTGTTCGATTACCTAAGCAAGTCGTTGATTTCTATAAATTAGAGAATAAAATAATTGAAATTGAACCAAAATCTAAAGAAGAAATCATCATCCGGACGGAATCTTGAATTACATTAGTAAACAACCTAAAGAAATGAAGGATAAAACCAATAGATGCTTATGAAAATATTAAACAAAAATTTTAGATGTTGATATCAGAATTCCTAAGTTATGAATTCTCTCTTACCCTTACATCCAAGAATCTGAAGGCTAAATACCAAAATAAGAAAATCCAACCAGCGAAAATTGCCCAACGTGCACGAATCACGCTTCAGAACAAACCTGTAATTTAACTAGTCAATCTAATTTTATAAACTAGCCATACACATCAAAGTGAGTCCAAGCTATATTAGTCTTGTAACGATATGGAGGCCCACTTTTTGTACTATAAAAGACTTGACCTTTGACATCGAATCCTTTATGGGCCCAGATTACAGTCCAACTTGCAGGTGGGCTTGTCACTGGTTTAGTGCCAGCAGGTACAATAAATTCAGCAGATTTTGTTTTACCTACTAGTCAAAATAATTTAGTGACCACCTGGACTTACAAAGTAAACGAAAATTGCAACAAGGATGCCAATAACCGCCATTTTAATTCCAGCCAGAAGAATACTCTCTTTAGTAATTTTGCCAATATAAATCCCTAAAACAAAAAGAGTTATTATTGACAGTGTAATGGAAGTTATCAAGGCTAAATTTTGCGAAAGAAAAATAAATGGGAGCACAGGTATAAGTGCCCCAAGAAATGAACAACCACCATGTGTGATAGTATCTGCAATAAGTTTCTTTTTAATTTCATCTGAAACATGTGTTCCTTCTAAGCTTCTGAACAAAGATCTCTCAAGTATTAACAATCTTCTTCTTTCTACAGTTCTCTCTGCCATAAGACCTCCTACGCCGTTTGAAATGCCCAAAGCCATCCCTCCTCCTATACCAGCACCAATGATTGTTTGCGTCCCAACTGAAGCTGAAAAAGCTCCTATTACAACTCCTAATATTGCAATTACGCCATCTATTGTTCCTAGAACAATGTATCTACTTGAAATGTATTTTATCAACAAAGATCCCTCTGGTGTTTCTTTTTTGAATGTGTTTCATTTTGAAATATTTTTCTGGGGCTTATTTTTGCATCCATCTTCCTAAAGAAACTTTATACGGAGGTTTCGCTATTCCCCTCTCACTTATTATTGAAGAAACTAATTCATTCGGAGTAACATCAAACGCAAAATTAAATACATTTATTCCATCTGGGGCAATTTTTGTATTTCCGGTTTTAGTAACTTCACTCGGATTTCTCTGCTCAATAGGTATCTCTGCCCCACTTTTTATCTCAAAATCGATTGTTGAGATTGGGGCTGCAACGTAAAATGGAATCTTATGCTGTTTTGCCAGCACAGCAACGCTATAAGTTCCAATTTTATTAGCAACATCTCCATTGCTTGCAATTCTATCAGCACCAACTATAACACAATCAACTAATCCTTTGCTCATAACATAAGCTGCCATATTATCTGTAATTAAAGTTACTGGAATGCCGAGTTGCTTGAGCTCCCACGTTGTTAGTCGGGCTCCTTGAAGCAAAGGTCTCGTTTCATCTGCAATAACTTTAATTTTTTTCCCTTGTTCCCATGCTGCTCGAATAACTCCAAGAGCCGTTCCATAATCGACACACGCAAGTGCACCAGCATTACAATGAGTCAAGATAGTGGAACTATCTTTAATCAAACTTGCACCATATTCTCCGATCTTTTTGTTTATTTGAACATCTTCCTCAGCCATAGCTTGGGCTTCTAAAACAACTGCTTTAACGGTCGATTTTACATCGGGCTGAGGATTTGCTTTTTTTAAAATCCTCTCAACTGCCCAAAATAAGTTGACAGCAGTTGGCCTAGTGTTTCTAAGTCTAGCAGCTGCTTTCTTAAGGTCAGATAGAATTTGCTTTTTTGTTTTAGCCTTGCTCTTTACTGCTGCGAGAGCCAATCCAAATGCCGTTGCAACTCCAATTAAAGGAGCTCCTCTTATCGCTAAAACTTCAATTGCCTTTGCGATACATTCATAATTAGCACAAGTAATGTATTCTAGTTTAGTTGGGAGCTTTGTTTGATTAATAAAAATAACTTTATTATCTTTCCACTCAATTGTGCGCATATTTAATACCTGGCGATAGCTATGAGAAGAATTTTTCTTGGATTGATTTTAGTTATAGCAAGCAGTATTAGCTATTCGGTTTTTAACTCTTATGGTTGGACTGTAAGCATAAGAGATATTGGACCAACATCTCTTTACTTGCTAGGAGTTTATGACCAAAATCCATTAGAAAAAGAACTTGCACCTCTTAACCTAAATAAAACCCAACATATAATCATTATTTTGGTGGATGGATTAGGGTATTATCAGCTTAAAAAAGCAAATGAAGTCGGATTCTCAACTCCATTCATTAATAATCTTGCTGCAAATGGAATTTTTATAAAAGCTCACACTGTTTACCCACCAGTTACGATTACCGCCCATACTGCATTGTTCCAATTTGACCACTCAACAATTTTTGAAAAAGTTTCTGAAAATGGAATGAAAGCAATTGTTATATTTGGCCCAAAAATAGAAGAAGAATTGCCATTATCCGGTGCAAAAGTTATTATACCAAAGGATTATGACGGAGATGGAACGGCAGGCGATAACGATGTTTCCATAACTTCTCAAAAAGTTTTAAAAAATGATGGCCCAAATTTATTGTTTATTCACTTATCGGTTGACTCTACTGCCCATAGATTTGGGCCTTATAGCGAAAAAAGCTTTAAAGATATAAAGAAAACAGATGCTTATATCGGAATGATATTGCGAGAACTTAAGAAATTAGATTTATACAAAGACGCAATTGTAATAGTAACAGCAGATCACGGACTTCATAAGGCAAGTTCAGGTGGAGCACATGGAACAATTTTACCGGATGATATGACCATCCCCATTATCTTCTGCTCAATATCAAAATTAACTTAACTAAAATGAAAGATTTAATTGGAAATTAACATATAATGTTAGGAGGAAAAAAGTTGAGCCAAATCAAAGGGATCAGCTTAATTATAACAGACCGCCCTGGTGCACTCCATGAAGTTACTGGAGTGATCGCATCTCACGGCATTAATATCACTTTTACTCAGCAATTTGTGATAAAGAAAGACGAATCCTTAGTTTATATGGAGTTGGAAGGAGTAAAAAATTTTGAAAAATTACTCCAAGACTTAAAAAAACTCGATATCATAAGGGTCATCTCTGAGCAAACTCCCTTCCAACAAGTTTATGGCAAGCGAGTGATAGTCATCGGTGGTGGAGCCCAAGTTGCACAAGTTGCATTAGGGGCTATAACTGAAGCCGACCGCCATAACATAAGAGGAGAAAAGATTAGTGTTGACACAATTCCGCTGGTTGGAGAGAAAGAATTAGCTGAAGCAGTTAGAGCGGTTGGAAGATTGCATAGAGCTGCCATACTAGTTTTAGCAGGATCTTTGATGGGGGGAGAGATTACTGAAGCTGTTAAAGAACTCAGATCAAAGGGAATTCCAATTATTTCCTTGAGTATGGCGGGCTCAGTTCCAGAAGTTGCTGATGTAGTTATAACAGACCCAGTTCAAGCTGGAGTTATAGCAGTGATGGCAATTGCAGATACAGCTCGCTTTGACTTGAGTAGAGTTAGAGGGAAGCGATTCTAATTTATAATTTAGAAGTGAGAAAAATTATTTGTTAAAATTAGATAAATTTGTCTCCAAATTAAGTGCGTTCTTGTTCTTTCTGGAATATTTTCTCAAATCCATAAAGTTTAGCTACTTCAGTCATCTTCCAAGCAGTGATGAAAAATGAAATATAAGCTAAAATTATGAAAATATACTCAGGATATTCCATAAATTCCCCTATATTCTCTTTCCACTCAAAGTACTCCCTCAGA
>JACRDV010000076.1 GCA_024860865.1 Methanobacteriota archaeon
ACATCCTTTGTGCTGACGATTCCAGGGGAAAAGTTAGAAATATTAAAACGAAAAAACGCAAAACTTTTGTTATTATTTTGATTTTTATAAAAATATAAAAATACCTTGAAAAATTTTGTGCTTATTTAATATTTTTTTGTGTGCTTGCGGTCTCAGATGACCCTCTTATCTTCACTGATCAGATAAGCTAGCGCAATACTCTTCATTGACCAATTATTGTTATTAAGTTTTGGCTAATAAATTTTTATAAAAATTAAAGCATTAAAGGGCGTTACTGCATCTTTTGCTTAAAACACAAGTAATTGCTTCCCTAACTAACTTTCATTTGTTCTAGATACTTCAGAATTCTGCCAAACTCGTCCATGATGCCTGTTATATCAGTGCACTTGGGATCAGAATGAAAGGCAAGAATTAAAATTGCAGCAGTAAGTTGGCTAAGTTCTTGTTTTAAGGTGCGTTCTTTTTCCGTAAGGTCAACCTCCATTTGTTTCACGTTTTTCTATTTCATAAATTTCTCCGGCAATAACACGTTCAACTGAACGAACTACCCCGCCTAAGTGTTCAATAGCTTGGATTAATATATCATAGTCAAGTTTCTCCCCATCAACAGTAATTTTAAGCATTTCAGTTGTACGGTCTGTTTCTTATAGAGTAACATCCAGGCCTTTTACCCCGTCAATCACGCTTAATTTTTCTACTAACTCAATAATTGAAGGTTCTAATGGCTTATGGACCTCAAAAATAACCTTTCTAATCCCAATTCGAGAGTTATCTTTTTGAACATGATGAGGCAAATTAGATTCAGCATTTAATATCTTCATCATAATTCACTTAAAAAATTTTTCAGCAATTATAATAGAAATAGTTGTCGTCAGCTAAAAGTCAGACCGAGGTTTAAAAATGCGCATAGTGATGAAATTTGGTGGGACATCAGTCGGTGATGGAATACGTATTTTAAATGCAGCAAAGCTCGTTACACAAGCGGTAGAAAAAGGTTCTGAGGTAGTAGTAGTTGCATCAGCAATGAGCAAGGTTACAGATCAATTGCTTGAGATAGCTAAGAAAATGTTGACTGCTAAGGAAAGATTACAATTAGTCCGGAAGTTTATAGATCAACTTAAAGATAGGCACGAGAAAGCCGTTTTTGATGCAATTAAAAATGAATCAATTAAGCAAATCATCCTAAACGAGCAAAATCAATTGCTACAAGAACTTGAACGAGCGTTGATTGGAATTGCATACCTCAGAGAGCTAACCCCACGCTCACTCGATTATGTCACATCGTTTGGAGAGAGGTTATCTGTTCCAATTTTGGCTGGAGCTATACAGGACCTTGGAGTAAAAGCAAAAGCGCTCACTGGATTTGAAGCTGGTATAATAACAAATTCTAATTTTGGAAAAGCTGTTCCAATCATGTCAAAGACAAAAGAAAAAGTAAAAGCTTCACTTGAATCTTTATTTAAACAAAAAGTTTTGCCTGTGGTGACTGGATTTATCGGGGCTGATGAACAAGGCAATACCACAACCCTTGGTAGAGGGGGCTCAGATTACTCAGCTGCAATTATAGGGGCATGCTTAGGCGTAGATGAAATTTTGATCTGGACAGATGTCGACGGGGTAATGACATGCGATCCAAAAGTAGTGCCAGAAGCAAAAACAATTCCTGTTATGTCGTATATTGAGGCTATGGAACTCGCATATTTTGGGGCTAAGGTAATTTACCCAAAGACAATTGAGCCAGCAATGGAAGCAAAGATACCTGTTAGAGTAAAAAATACTTTCAATCCAACCCATGAAGGCACTTTAATTGTGCATGAGCTTGCAAAGACCGACTCAGTTGTAAAAGCAATTAGTTTAATTGAAAATGCTGCTTTGATCAATATAGCCGGCATTTCGATGATTGGAACGCCAACAATTGCTGCTAGAGTTTTTGAGACTTTAGCACGAGAGGATATCAATGTAATAATGGTTAGCCAAGGATCTTCGGAGGCAAATATTTCATTTGCTGTCGAAGGCACTCAAGTTGAGCAAGCAGTCAAAGCACTCAGTAAAGAGCTTGCTTTAGGCGGAAATTTTGTGCGCGGTATTAATTACGACAAAAATGTTGCAGTAATTGCGGTAGTGGGAGCTGGAATGAGAGGAACTCCAGGCGTTGCTGCCAAAGTCTTTTCTGCAGTTGCAAAAAAGGGAGTCAATATTTTAATGATAGCTCAAGGCTCAAGCGAGGTCAATATTTCTTTTGTTACAACAAAGGAACAATCAAGGTTGGCTGCTGAAGCTTTGCACAAAGAGTTTCAATTAGAAAGATAAATTTTTTATTTTTAGAAGACGGCATTGATTTACAAACATGATATTTCAAGAAATTCAGTTCGTAACAATTATTCAGCTGGATAAAATAATAGTTGCAAAGTTCAATACATTATTATTACAAGATAAAATTTGGTCAGGATATAACACTATTGCATGAATTTGGTTTAGATTTTTTAAATCCAAACTATAACAGTCTGACATAGTCAGACAAATCAATTAAAACATAAACCTTTAAATTTAGATTAAAACCAATTAATCTTCATGAAAGAAGAAATTTCAGAAGTTGATATTTTAGAGGCTGAACGCAGTTTTTTCAAACACGCGCCAGATCCAGAATTAGTTTATCGTGAGTTTATTTTCTCTACAATAGCAGAAAAGCCTAGAAGTTATGAAGAATTGAAGGAAAGAACAAAATCTTTAGAATATTATAGTAACTGCAATATCGAAGAAAAACTTAATGAATGCTTAGATTTCTTACAAAAGCAAGGCAGAATTCAGAATACTAATAATTTATTTTATTTAACTGAAGCAGCTAGAAATCTAGAGGAAGAAAGAAAGTCGTGGATAAAACTTAATCAACAATATGAAGAAACACCACCTATCATAAAAATGGTAATACGCGCATTATCACATATTTGTGAAGAATAGAAGTAAGTCACTTAATCTTTGTAAATTAAACATCTAAAGGTTTGTGAGAGTTTATTTTTTTAATTTTTCCAAAATTCTCGTTGTCAGATTTTTTTAAATCAAACAGAGATTCTTTCGCGAGAATAAAGTTGCTACAGCTTAACCTAAAATTTCTTTTTTAAGAATTCAAAAACCCGCTCAGCGGTAAGGGTTCCGTTATGAATGCAATCAGGGATACCAACTCCACGATATCCGGCTCCTGTTATGAAGAGCCCAGAATGCTCAGCAAGTTGTTGCTCTAAAACAGCCAAGCGGTCTAGGTGTCCAATAGTATACTGGGGCATTCCCATTTCCCAACGATAAACTTTGGTAAGAACTGGTTCAGCTTCAATACCCATTATATCTTTTAATTCGGTGCGAACCATCCTAATCATATGCTCATCATCAAGCATAGCGTATTTTTGGTGTTGTGCCCCGCCAACAAAAGCCCTCAATAGAACATAGCCTTTTGGCACTCGATAGGCCCATTTGCTCGAACTCCATGTGGTAGCCATAATCTTTCTGCTCTCTATCCGCGGAACCACGAATCCGAACCCCTTGAGAGGATGAGGGATGCTTGATTTCTCATAAGCTAATGAAACTGTCGCAGATGAGGCATAAGGAATCGCTCTAAGCTTCTCTGCAACTGACTTATCTAGATCTTCGATTATCTCAGCCGTGACAAAAGCTGGTGTGGTAAAAATTACGGCATCTGTTTGTATTGGTCTCTCTCCTTCAATATTAACTTCATAGACTGGCTTTTGCCCATGCACTCTGGTTTTTTCCTCCACATTAAGCACTTTTTTACCCAAAAGTAGATTTTTGCTACCAATGGCCGCCGCTAAGGCATCAATAAGATCGACCATACCACCCACATAGGACACGAAGTATGTCCTCTTTGGAATTGGTGCATTTTTCATCTCAGCCTGCATTTTCTTTTTCCTTGCCAATATGGCCAGAATTAGACTTCGATGCTCTAGCTCCATTTCAATAAATCTAGGAAAGGTACTTTTAAGACTCATCTCTTCAGGATTTCCAGCGTGAATTCCAGCAACCAATGGTTCAGCAATTTTATCAAGAACCTCCTGCCCCAGCCGACGGCGGACAAAACTGGCCAAGCTCTCATCATCTGACTCACATCGCTTTGGTATGATAAGGTCAAGAGCCATTCGAATCTTTCCTGGCCATGACATAAGACCAGTTGTAATGAAGGAAACAAAGTTTGTCGGTACCATCAATATAGTGCCCTCCGGTAGCCGGTGCAGTTTTCCGTCTGAAAAAATAAAAGTTCCGGTGTTTTCTTCGTTTGTATTGAGCAGGCGATCCTCAATGCCGAGTTTTTTGCTAAGTTCTAGAGCCCACGGCTTCTCGGTGATGAAACAATCTGGTCCTCCTTCAATTACAAATCCATCAATCTTTTCAGTTAGAATTGTTCCACCAAAGCGGTTCTCCTTCTCGAGCACAAGGAGTTCGATCTCCATGTCTGCTTCTTTCGCTCTTTCTTTGAGGGCATATGCTGTAGCCAGACCGGAAATGCCGCCTCCAACGATTACTACATTCACCAATTTTAATCTCCTATTTTTATCAATGTGAAATTATTTTTTCTTCTGCTTTGAAAGATGCTCGTGAACAATTTGAGCTAGCGCCTCAATGAATTTCGGCGATGCATTGAGTGATGGAGTACGTCGAAATGTGATTCCTTTTGACTCCGCTTGTTGACGATAAATGATATCAATATCATAAAGAGTTTCAACATGATCAGAAACAAAACTTATCGGCACAATCAAGACATCGCGATGTCCCTCCTTGGCAAGTTTATCCAAGACAAAATCGGTTTCTGGCTCCAACCAAGCAACTGGTCCGCTTCGACTCTGAAATGCTAGATGCCAGGAGATCGAACCAATGCGCTTTAAGACACCAGCTATGGTTGCCTTCAACTGCTCTAAATACGGATCACCACCTTCAATGAACTCCTTTGGCACACTATGTGCGCTAAAAATCACTTGGACCTTATTGCGATGTTCATTTGGGAATTGCGAGATTCCTTCTTCAATTTTTTCCACTAGAGCATTGATGTAGGCTTGATGATTATACCAGCTATCTATGTAGGTAATTTTAAGATCAGTCGTAAGATTAGCAAGAACTTCTTTTAGTTTTTTAAAAATCGAGCCTGTGGTCATTCTAGTAAAATGAGGAGAAAGGCTTAGAGCAACAATACATTTGATTCCATCTCTAAGGATATCCCCTATTGTCTCTTCGATAAATGGATGCCAGTAGCGCATGGCAATATAAACTCTAAAGGGGCCATCGCCTACATTAAGCCGCCTTTCAAGGGATTGTGCCTGCTCTTTGGTAATATCGAGGAGAGGTGAGCGACTGCCAATTTTCTTGTAGCGCTCAGCTACTTCCTTTGATCGTCTTTCTGCAATAAGCCGAGCGCGGGTCTGTCCTTCCCGCTCTAAAAAAAGATTATATAGAAAGGGTTGCACTGCCTCGAGCGAATCTGGCCCACCGAAACCTAGAAGAAGAACACCAATAGTCTTTTTTAGTTCAGTAATCTTTTTACTTCCTTTCTCCAAGGGCATCTTTCTCTTTACACATTAAATCAAAATTCTATCTTTTGCTATATTTATGAACGGCCTCCACCATAGCGATGACATGCTCCACTGGCGTCTGAGGCAGAACACCATGACCGAGATTAAAAATATGCCCGGGTCTACCATCAGCTCGCTTTAGAATGTCTTTCACTCTTCTTTCGATTTCTTTCGGTGGAGCTAAAAGAGCGACTGGATCAAGATTTCCCTGAATGGCTACATCATAACCGAGGCGTTTCCAGGCAACATCAAGGTCGATTCGCCAGTCGATACCAATCACGTCTCCCCCTGCTTTTTTCATAAGCTCTAGAAGCATGGCTCCGCCATTTGCATAATGGATCACTGGGACTTCATTGCCCACTCCATCGATAACCTGTTTGGTATAAGGCATCACGAACTTTTCGTAATCTCTGGGACTCAGACATCCTATCCAAGTATCGAAGATCTGAACCGCCTGAATTCCTGCTTCGATCTGGGCAATCAGATAGAGGGTTATCACTTTAGCAATCTTCTCCATAAGCGTATGATAAGTTGATGGATCCCAAAGCATCATTTTTTTTATATGGATATAATTTCGGGAATGCCCGCCTTCAACAATGTAACTGGCCAAAGTAAACGGTGCTCCGGAAAAACCGATGAGGGGTACCTTTCCATTTAAATGCCGACGAGCTATTTTAATGGTTTCCATTACGAATGGAACTTTTTCTTTAGGATCGATGATGGATAAAGCATCAACGCTAGCAGGATTGCGAACTGGATTGTGAATAATAGGTCCCTTACTTTCTGAGAACTCAATATTTATCCCCATGGCCTCAACAGGAAAAAGAATATCAGAAAAAAGAATTGCAGCATCTACTCCAAGTTTCTCTACTGGTTGAATTGTAATCTCTGCCGCCAGCTCTGGGGTCTTACACATAGTTGAAAATGGGACTTTATTACGTATTTCTTGGTATTCTTTTAAATACCGCCCCGCTTGACGCATAAGCCATACTGGAGTGCAGTCCACAGGCTGACGCTGGCAAGCCTTAAGAAATCGGTATTCGCTACCCATGGTTTGCTCCTAGGTTGTATAGTGCATTATGATTTTAAACAGCTTTTTTGAAAATTGTTTAAAAAATTGATTAGCTGGCTATTAAATTTTTTCTACTGACAA
>JACRDV010000075.1 GCA_024860865.1 Methanobacteriota archaeon
CTAGTACGAGCAGTGCGCATAGCACAGCTCTAAGGGATGATTACCATAAAAATATTTAAAAACCCGAAATTCATCTCTTCTAAAGGGACTGTATACTATTTCGGCGAGAATAAAAATTTTAAGTCTAAATCCTCTAAACTTGTAGCATGCATATATTAATAATAATTTTAGCAAGCGTATTCATTGTAAGCATAATCTCCCTTATAGGAGTTCTTTTTCTTGCAATGAAAGAGAGCTTACTCAATAGAATACTACTTATTCTTATTGCTACCGCCGCAGGTGCGCTGATCGGAGTATCTTTTCTAGACCTTTTACCTGAAGCTATGGATAAAGGAACTAGTTCGGATATTTTTAGTTACGTTCTTTTAGGAATTGTTTCATTCTTCATACTTGAGAGATTCATTTTCTGGCATCACTGCCATGATGGAAAGTGTGAAGTTCATACTTTTACTTATCTAAATTTGATGGGAGATGGAGTGCATAATTTTATAGACGGCGCAACTATTGCTGCAACCTTTCTCACAAGCATCCCCTTGGGGACGGCTACTACTTTGGCAATAATTTTTCATGAGATTCCTCAAGAAATAGGAGATTTTGGAATTCTAGTTTATGGCGGTTTTAGTAAAATTAAAGCTCTATCTTACAATTTTCTATCTGCATTAGCAGCCTTCATAGGGGCCGTTGCCATCTATTTTTTTTCTCCTTATATAGGGGATTCAATTGCTTTTCTTCTTGCATTTGCAGCAGGTGGGTTCATTTACATAGCGAGCGCAGATTTAATGCCTGAGCTGAAAAAGGAGATAAAATTTGAGAGGTCAATAACTCAGCTTGCTTTTCTGCTCATAGGCATATTTCTAATCTGGATTATAATACGCACATTTGAATAACAAAAAAAGTTAACTTAATTTTCTATTTTCTCGTTTTCTTTCTTCTTCTAATTTCTTTCGCCATTCGGGAACTCGAATTTTTTTAACTGTATCCCAGTAATCAAATGGTTTTATATCTAAAACTGGAGTTCCATTTATTGCATCGAGACCTTTGACCTTTAGAACATTGCCTTTTCTCTTCAATAATTTTACTAAAGTTAAACCTATGGGATTTGGTCGGAAGGGCGTTCTCGTTGCAAAAATCCCGAGTAAAGGCATGTCAAGTCTACCTCTTGGATGGACTTTTAAAGTTCTTTTTTCATCCTCAGAAATTTTGTGCAACGAAAAAATAACAAACAAATGTGAAAAATCTTCAATCCCATCTAAAGCTTTTGATAATTTTTTATTTAAAATTATTTCAGAGATAGTCTTCCTACTCTTAACTTGCTCTTCACTTGCATCTGTTTTAACAAAACCTATGGGTTTTATTTTAATTTTTACTGGTTTCATTTAATCAAAAGCCAATGATTAAGTTATTTCAAACAAGTGCTCAACTTGGCGTATTATCTTCTCTAATTTTTCACCTGGCAATTCAGCTCTGGTGGAGATTTTTCCATATTTGCTATTGATAAATAATTCAACATCATTTTCTAAAATTGCTCTTAAAGTCCCAATCTCTCCACTTTTTGCAAATTCTTCAAAATATGAACTAGATTCAACGTGATCTAAGCTTAGCCAAATGTTCTTTGCTTCTTTAACCTTTCCCTTTTCTTTTATTTTCACTTTGTTGAACCAAGCGTCAGTGATGTTTTTGCTCTGAGTCACCCATTTCAAAAGTTGTTTGTGGCTGAATTTTATTGGAGTATAACTATCTTCATTGCCAAAAATCAACATGCTTAAAATTCTAGAAACTCTATTGCAAGCTATTCGAGGAAAAGCTCCCCTCATCTTTGAAAAAGCTTCTAAGGTTCCATATTTGTTTAAGGCTAAATGGCACTCAATTTTTTTAGTTGATTTTGTTGTCTCTACTTTTTCAGCCCAAGTTATTATTTTCACTAGAAACTCGTATTTATAGTAAAATTTTATGTGCGCTTGTTTTTTATCATAAATAACATCGATAACTTCATCTTTAAATTGAGTTATTTTTTCTGGCGTGAACCTATCTGCGCTTTTATATGCATCGACTGAGGTCTTTCCTTTCAATTGTTTAACCAGCTGTTTTGGGTCAATTTTTAAAAAATATTTTTCATCTCCTAAGCGTGAAAGAGCTATTGTTGCACCATTATAGGTATTTGGATAAATTTTTATCACCATGCTTAGAAACTAAATTTAAAATTTCCTAAGTATTCATTCATTTTTTAAGGTAAAAACTTAACTGCGAGGGAAAACTTGCTAAATGAACTTAATAAAAAAATTATAAATTGCCAGAAATGTAGTTTAGCTAAAACAAGAACAAATGCTGTTCCAGGTGAAGGCCCCGATAATGCAAAAATTATGTTTATTGGTGAGGCATTAGGAGAGCAAGAAGACATTCAAGGGAGACCATTTGTAGGACCGGCTGGAAAATTTTTGACCGGACTTTTAAACTCAATAAACTTACAACGAGATAACGTCTTCATCTCGAATGTAGTAAAATGTCGCCCAAAAATTGATAATAGGAATAGGCCGCCAAAAATAGACGAAATAAATGCCTGTAAACCATATCTAGATGAACAAATTGAGATAATTAAACCAAAGGTAATAGTTACTCTTGGAAATATTGCACTTCAAACTTTGTTGGGAAAAAAATTTACTATAACAAAAATTCATGGCAAGCCCCAGGAGAAGAATAGAACCATCATATTTCCAATGCACCACCCTGCGGTAGCCGTACGTTTTCCAAAATTTAAAAAAGTCATGCAAGAAGATGTGGAAAAACTAAAAGAAGTTTTGAAGAAAGAAAAAATTCAACTTTTCAAGAAAAAGGAATGAAAAAGCCTCTTTCTCGGTCTATTACGGCGGTTTTTGATACCTCTCGGCCATCTCGACAAACTTCCCGATTTTTCTGATTAAGCTCTCCGCATCCTTTTTGGAGAAGAACTCAGCGTGGTAATCGGCCGCGGATTTTTCCCTTATCGCCTCAGCTAAGGTGTCTCGGTGGCTGGCTTCTTCACTCGGCAGGTAGTTCCTTCTAATCAATTCGAGAAAAAGTGCCGGAGCTTCTTCGTGTCGCTTAGCTACCCGCCCCAAGAACCTCGTGGTTAACGAGTCGTTCGCTTTGATCGCAGCATGAATAGCCAATGCTGATGCAACCGTGTACTTATTCCTCGTCTCAATCTGCAACCCAAACACGTACTCCGCCGCCAATAGCCAGAGGTTTGCCTGCTCTAGGTGATCTAAGTGAATCATGCCTTGCCCCGCCTAAACAGCACGATTCCCTCTTTTTTAATCGCGGCGGCAAACTCATGTTTCGTTTCCGCCATCTCATCAAACTTGGCATCGGGCAACACAGTAGGCACAATTGAACAGCCTGTGCGGTGGCTCATGTCGCTAGCGATTTTTGTGATTTGTGCTTCTAATGCTTTCGTCGATCTTTTGACTAAGACTAACAAATCCACATCGCTTCCCAACGTTGCAGCCCCGCGGGCAACCGAGCCATAAAGGATACAGGATCGAACCGCTTTAAGTTTTGAAACTTCTTGCACAAATTCTTCGGCCACCTCTCGAAGGGGGAAGGTCTCGACAGCGATAGCAGACTTCAACGCCGGAAGATAGGGCGAGCCCGCTATCAAGTTAAATATTTTCGTTTTCTTTCCCAACAATCTCGATCTCAAAATCTTCGCATTTTCCATATCTAAGACCGTTCGCCAAACCGTCGCATGGGGGACCCCGGTAATTTTTTCGAGTTCCGGGACGCTCCAATCTTTCTCAGGGTAATTTAACATGACCCTAGCAATTTTCCTCCTTTTCTCTGAACCTAGAACCCGGGAGAGAACATCTGTTATTTTAGTCCGCGTCATGAACTAATTAGTCCACTTTGTGATATAAAAAACTTATGTATGGTCAGCGAGAATTCGAACCACACAAGTCCAGAGTTCTAGATTTTTCTATTCTAAAAAGCTTTTGGAAGAGTATTTTAAGCTTCTCCAGACAATAATAAACATAGAAGGTAATCTTATGGAAATCTGGAGACCAACTCTGGGCCAACCGAGACCAAAAATTAAACCTAAAGTTCCAGAGCCGATAAAAGTTCCAACGCCGCCTTTAAGCTTGGAAACGTTACTTGATAGGATTGTTCGAATTGAACAAAGGTTAGATAAAATCGAAGCTTCTCTTAAGAAATCTGGAATTTTAGTTGAATAGCAAAAAAAAATGCATTACGTATTTAGTCTTAATTTAAAATATTTTGTTTGTTAGTCTATTTGCTAGCTTCTTGTTTTATAAATTGCTCTACAAATTGCTTAGCTCGATCCAACCGCACTTTACCTTCTTTTGCTAATGCCTCAGCAACTTTATCTATAAGTTCTCCAGTTGCCCCGGCCATTATAGCTATGTTTCTGGCATGTAACGCCATGTGGCCTTTTTGAATGCCTATAGTAGCCAATTCCTTTAGTGCTGCTAAATTTTGTGCTAAACCTACTGCTGCAATTACTTCTCCTAATTCTGTTGCTGTTTTTACGCCTAATATTTTAATTGCTATTTTAGCAATGGGATGTGAAGCTGTGGCGCCGCCAACTAGTCCCACAGCCATTGGCAGTTCAATCGTGCCAACTAAATCTCCATCATTATTTTTCTCCCAAACAGTTAATGGAATATACTGGCCCGACCTTGCAGCATATGCATGAGCACCGGCTTCAATTGCTCTCGTGTCATTGCCAGTAGCTAAAACAACTGCAGTTATTCCATTCATTATACCTTTATTATGAGTTGCACAACGGTAAGGATCAGCTGCGGCAAAGGCATAAGCTTCAATTATTCCATCTACAACCTCTTCTCCACCCAATGCCTCCTTTGCAAAAATTGCTTTTGCCCGCGCTAGTCTTTTAGTGGCTAGATTTGAAATAATCCTTAAGTATACTTTACCTAATGTTATCTTTTCTATGAGAGGGGTAACAGCTTCAGCCATAGTATTAACTGCATTCGCGCCCATTGCATCTCTACAGTCAACAAGAAGCTCAGTAATAACCATTTGCCCAGTAATTGTATCAATCACTTTTACTTCTATATCCTTTGCTCCACCACCCAACGAAACAAGTATTGGATCTTGCTCGTTAGCTTTTTTTATTATCTCTTCCTTAGCAGACAATATTTCCAGTTTAGCTCTATGTGGGTCAACTACATGAACAGCTTGAATTTGACCTATCATTATTGGGGCAGTGCTATTTGTGGTAAAACCGCCTTTTACTCTAGCCATTTTAGCTGCGTTGCTAGCTGCGGCAACTACAGAAGGCTCTTCAATGGCCATTGGAATTAGATAGTCTTTTCCGTTGATGAGAAAATTTACTGCGATTCCAAGTGGAACCGGCATTACTCCAATTACATTTTCAATCATTCGATCTGCTTGTTCTAATTTCAAAGCTCCGGTTGCTCGAATAAGTCCTACTTCTTCATCGGTTAAGTTAGCAAATTCCTTTACAATTTTTGCTCTTTCTTGGGTGCTGAGCTTATAGAATCCAGAAATTTGGGATGATTTGCCCATATTCATCACTTTATGGTTAAATCAACTCTAAAAATGCATAACAATTTCCAGCTGAAGTTAAATAATTGATTGTCTTTGATAAATAATTCGGTCTTTACTCCATGAAAAATGCTAGAAAAAATAAAAATAAAAGAAAATATCCTAGAATAGGGTCAGTAAAAAAAATCCTTTAACTTCTCCAATTGAGGAGTAGACTTATTAATTGGGGCTAAAATACATATCTCCAGCCCCGGTTTGCTCATCCGGAAGCCACCCTTATGGGCTTCAACCGGTAGCTCAGCCTGGTAGAGCGGCTGCTTGGTAAAGACAAATTGCATACAAAAAGCAGTAGGTCACGGGCTCAAATCCCGCCCGGGGCTCCACCCCTTCTAAATACCAAATTTTATTAAATCAAACTGTTCCTAAGAAAAGAACATGCAAATAATTACAGTAGGTAAAATTTCTCTAACACTATTTTTGCTAATTAATCTGCCTTTGGTGCTTATAATCTACTGGGCAATAATTGATGGCTTATCTACCACTTAATAGGCGGTTGCTATATCCTGTATCAATAAATTAATTTTAAAAATCTGCTGAAAACCATTCTTGTTTAGCTGGTTAGATATGGAGCGCGCAAAACAAATTGCTGGAGAAGCTGTGGCAAATTTAGTAGAAAATAATCAAGTTATCGGATTAGGAACTGGTTCCACTATTGTATATACAATAAAAATGCTCGAGACACGAATTAAAAAAGAAAAACTAAAATTTTTAGCGGTTCCAACTTCCTCTTGTACTAAAATTCTTGCAATAAAAGCAGGGATCCCTCTAACCTCACTTGAAGAATACCCTGAGTTAGACATTGCAATTGATGGCGCGGATGAAGTAGACCCAAAACTCAACTTAATTAAGGGAAAAGGGGCTGCACTAACGCAAGAGAAGATTGTCGCGAGTGCAGCAAAGCAATTCTTTGTTGCTATCGATGAGTCAAAGTTAGTCAAATGCCTTGGACAAAATTATTCCTTGCCAATTGAAGTCTTGCCTTGTGCATGGAGGGCTGTTGAAAGAAAAATGGAGAGAATGAATGGAAAACCTGTTTTAAGGTTGATATCAGAAACAGCTCGACCAGTTATTACAGACAATGGCAATTTTATTCTTGATGTTGACTTTGGGCTGATAAAAAATCCAAAGCAACTTGAACAAAAACTTGATGCAATTCCAGGAATAATTGAGACAGGTCTTTTTGTAGGTATGACAACAGCAGTCTATGTGGGAACCAAAAAAAATAAAATTAAAGTTTTAAAAAATAATTTAGAAATTTCTTAAAAATTATATTATAAAAATTATTGAAAAAAATTTAATTAAATAATATTATTATATAATTTTAAATTGTTAGAAAAAAATTTAATTTTTAAAATTATAATAATATTATTCAAATTGTTTAGTTAAATCTTTTAAGCGTTCAATTTCATAACGACGTTCATCGCATTCTTTAGTTTTTTCGCTTTCAAGCCAATTTACAATTTGTGTGAAACCGACATTTGCATCATAACTTTTTAGTGGACGGCCTTTGCCTTTCTTTTTGATCTCTTTTTCCATAATCCAACCTAAGACCTTTAGTTCTTTCATCGCAATGCTGACTTCAGGCTGACGAAGGTCTGCTCCCAATTCAACTTCGCGTGAGGTAGCTGATCTTGCTCTTATGAGAAAAACAGCAGCTTTAGCGACGTGTCGTTTAATTCCAAGGTTTGTTAAAATTCCAACATATTGCATATCCCGCTTTTCTAAAACCGGTTTATCCATAAAAAAACCAATATTAAAGTTAAAATTATATAATATATAAGATTATTTATCACTGTTTGGTGTTCGAGCTTGTATACAAGTGTTAGTTAATAAACTAACAAAAAAAATGTAAAAAAGTTAAACTTGCTAACATCCCAGACTCTTATATCTCTATTTTAATTCCTTCGGCTTTTTTCAGCTTCGGATTTAACTTTTCGATTGCTTCAACCAACTGCTCAACTTTTGGATCTGTAATCATTCTCTTTAGCTCACTTAGCTCTGATTTTGACCTTAAAAAAGTGCCTTTCCATTTCCCAGGCGTCCTTACAATAACTGCTAAACTTTTAGGTTTCGTTTTAGATTCCGGTAGCACAGCTATGCTTACATTTTCCAACTGAGTCTTAACTTCTTGAATAGCGCTTGAATGTGTTTCTTCTAAAATCTTCTTCAGTCTAGAAACTAAATCTTCGGTGCTCATATTATTCGCTAGCCTCAATTAAGTTGAAATATTACTCTTCCTCGGTTTCCTCAGGCATTTCTTCAGCTGTTGTTTCCTCTTCCGGAAATCCTGCCTCAACTTTTTCCACTGGTTCCTTTATTTCCTCTGGAGGTTTAACTTCCTCTTTTTTCTCTGGTTTGGGAAGAACGCCTTCTTTTATGAGCTCTCTTTTTAAAGATGTTACTTCTTTAATTTTCGATTTTGCTTCCTTAACTTTAGCTTCAATTTTTTTCAACGCTGCCTCAAGCTTACCTGTTCGTCTCAAAACAGCCTCATATTTGTTAGATAATTTTTCAACCGAGCCTTCAGCCTTTTTTGAAGTGGCCTTAATTTCCGTTTTAAATCTCTTTTCTAAGTTTTTAAGTTGATTAACAAGTTTTTTAGTTGGGTCAGATTTTTTAGCCACCTTATCACCCGAGCTTTTATTCGCTTCACATATACATAAAATTATAAGTTTGTTTTTAGTTAGAAACTCGAATTACTACTAAAAACTTGCTAATTGCTCTTTCTGACCTAGTGTTTATAACTACATCTTCGCGAAGGTAGCCTATTCTTTCCTTTCTTTATACTAGTTGACCAAAGATCACTATTCTCTTAAGTTTATCCCAATTACTAGGACACATACGTATCAATTGCTAGTGAAACAGCTTATCCTCCTTAATGTTTCTAACTTCTTAGAAAACTTTCTTGCACCTAAAGCAGTATTTTCATTCAACGAAAATAATTGGAATCATATGAGAAAACCTATTCTCGGAAATAGTTACAAGCCTTGCGATTTTTTCTTTTATCAAATAGCGAGGAGATGTTTGCTCACTAGCACCTCTTCTTGCCTGCTTTCTTTGCTTTTTTCTTTGCTGCTGCCAAATTTTTACACCTCCTCTAAATATTTTTTACTGAAATTCTTCAGATCTGTGTTTTTCATTTCTCAAGTTAGAGATACAGTAATTAAAACAATCTTTTTTATCTCGTCTTAAACTATATAGTTTTCTAAGTGGTTTGAGTTGACCAATTAAAAAACTAAATTACTTTTTTATTAAAAATTTTGAAGACGCTAAACTTTACTTTAAAAAATTAAACTTTGATTAACGATTCATTGCTCAATCAATATTTTATCGTCTACTTTTATCGTTGGTTTTAGAAGAATACCATCCATATGAAATGGAACCTCATTTTTTCCGCCAAAACCTATGTTCCCACCGAGAGCAATATGGCACGTCCTTGTTACCTTTTCATCCTCTAGTATATTTCCAATAACTTTAGCCTTTGGATTTGTTCCAATCCCAAACTCCGCCACCGCCCTAGCTTTCTCTCCAAGTTCATCAAAAACTCTTAATAATCCCTTGGCTTTTCCTTTAACTTCTTTAACAATTCCATTTATAACAGCCAATTCGATTTTTCCTTTAGCTAGTCCAAAGGAGTCGAAGACTATTTTCCCATTAACACTTTCTTCAATAGGGGCAATAAAGACCTCGCCTCCAGGAAGATTTCCGTATTCGCCAGGCTTATGAATAATTCCAGTATCTTTGTACCATTTTCTGCCTGCAACTATCATGCTAACATCAGTTCCACTTTTTGACTGAATTTTTACAACTTTAGAGCCTTTAACTAAATTGAACATTTTTTCTGTTAGTTTTCTAACTTTTTGGTAGTCTGCAGTTAATCCACCTTTTGTAAAGGAGAACTGCGTTATCCTTGGCATGCTTGCTATTCTTGCTCCATTCTTGCACGCCTCAATTCGAGCCTTGGTATGGGTTAAAGAATAAAAAGTTGGAGCAATAACAACATCACTTACTCTCATTGCCTCAGCTGCTGGTTCTGGAGGCTCTTCGCCGTCATTGATTCTTGGCTCCATAATGACCAAAGAAGCTTCATTGCTTATTTCTCTAGAAGCTTCATACAAAATTTTTCCAATTTTTAACATTTTTATGTCAGTTAAAATCAGAACCTTTTCGTGCGGCTTTATGTCTAAGCATTGAGTGGTTACCGTTTTTGCGCCTTTTATCATGGTCATCTGTATGGATATCCTCATACAAAAAATTATTTTAAGGTTTGAAAACCTTATAATAAGGCGATTGAAAATGCAAAAAGTCGCAATAATAGTTATAGATATGCTAAAGGATTTCGTTACTGGCTCTCTTAAATGTGATAGAGCGGTTAGAATTATCTCAAATATAAAGAATCTGTTAGATCACGCTAGAAATAAAAATATACCAATAATTTTTTCAAACGATCATCATATACCAACAGTTGACAAAGAATTTAAGCTGTGGGGACCACACGCAGTTGCTGGAACTGAAGGAGCAAGAGTCATTGATGAACTAAAGCCCAACGAAGGGGGTTACATAATAAACAAGCGCAGGTATAGTGGATTTTTTGAGACTGATTTAGACCTTTTGCTTAGAGAACTAGATATAGAAACAGTTGTTTTAACTGGTTTACACACCAACATTTGCGTTCGCCATACTGCTGCTGATGCTTTTTTCAGGGGTTATAAATTAATTATTCCAGAAGATGGGGTGGAGGCGTTTACTGAAGAGGACCATAAATCTGGAATTGATTATCTGAAAAAGATCTATGGGGCTGAAATTACTACAACCAGCGAGTTAATCCAGAAGCTTTAATAGCTACTTCTTCGGTAGAAGATTTTTGGTAAAAGGGAATGGAGATAAATTGGAAAAAAGGAATAATCGCAGGTATAGCCGCAGGAGTAGTATTTTTAGTAGTCGGTATGGTCTCAGGATTTATTTTCTCTCCAGAATACGCAGCTACGCCACAACTATGGAAACCAATGACCGGGGCTTGGTGGTATCAAATTATTGCATTAAACTTTTTAGAAGGAATACTGTATGGATTAATATTTTCTGTGCTCTACAACGGTATTCCAGGAAAAGGTTGGAAAAGAGGATTGAATTTTGGACTAATATTATGGTTAGTTGCAACAGTACCGGGAATGAGTATGACATACTTGACTATGGCTGTTCCAAATACAATAGTGCTATCGTGGACCATTGGTGGGCTAATCAGTCTTGTAATAGCTGGGCCTGTGATAACAGTGGTTTATGAAAAAATCAAATAATGAAAGATTTAAAAACAAAAACTTATTTCATGCATTATGTCGGTGTTATGGTGCAAATAGTACAGAACTTTGCTTCCTTCACATAGTGATTTTCACAAACAATTCTATGACAACCTATGCAGCGAAGGGGTTTTTTGGTGTCTCTTTGACAAACAGCACACTTCATAAATCCACCAAAATCTTTGATTAATTTTATTTAATTGGGATGCTAAATAAGTTTAGCTAAAGATTTGGGAGTTGATATTCTGCCCAATGTTAATCAAATAATGACTCCTGAAGTAGTAAGAGTTAATCATGCTGCGACTATCTTTGAAGTTGCTAAACTAATGGATCGCCGCAATATTGGATGTGTAATTGTTACTAAAGATGGGCAACCAGTTGGTATCCTAACAGAGCGAGATATATTTCGAAGAGTTGTTGCAAGGGGATTGGATGCCACTAAAACACGCGCGGAAGAAATAATGTCAAGTCCATTAATAACTTTGCCACCGGAAGCAAAAGTAATTGATGCAGCAGATTTAATGAGAAGAAAAAATATTCGAAGATTGCCGATCCTTAAAAACGGTACAATAATTGGTATTATCACAGATCAAGATGTTTTAGGGGCTTTACAAAAGGAGTATCTTAGGCTAACGGGTGTACCTGAATATCTTGCTGATGAATGAGTTAAATGCTTATTAAAAAGATTAGTTTTAAGGAAGTAATCAAAGATATAATAAATTAAGCAAATTACCATTAGTTGCCGGGGTAGCTCAGTGGTAGAGCAACAGGCTCATAGAGTGGTGTCCTGCTTGGGACACCTGGAGGTCGCGAGTCCGATCCTCGCCCCCGGCATTCACTAATTCTACTAAATTTTAGGTTTCTAACGAAAATATTTATAAAATCAAATGCAATTACCACGTCTGTTTGGTGAAACATTGAAGTTAAAAGTCCCTGTCATAATCGTCAACTTCAAGACTTATTCTGAAGCAACTGGCGCTCGAGCGGTTAAATTATCGAAATTAATTGAAAAAATTGCTGATAATGAACAAATTAACGCCGCTGTAGCTCCACAAAACATTGACTTGGCAAAAGTAGCTGAAGCAGTTAATATACCGATCCTAGCGCAACATGTGGATCCAATAAAACCTGGAAGCTTCACAGGCAGCATTTTGCCAGAAGCAATTAAAGCATGCGGAGCAGCAGGTTCATTGATTAACCACTCAGAAAAACCAATGAACTTAAACCAAATCAAAGTAGCAATAGAGAGGCTTCGAAAATTAAAATTAATTTCAGTTGCATGTGCAAAGGATGTTGAAAATAGTATTCAAATTGCTAAGCTAAGGCCAGATTTTATAGCAATAGAGCCACCTGCCCTAATTGGTGGTGGAATTGCAGTATCAAAAGCTGAACCAGAATTGGTTAGTGGTGCAGTCGCAAAAATTCATAAAATAAATCCAAAAGTGAAAGTACTTTGTGGTGCTGGGATAACCACTGCTGAAGATGTTAAAGCTGCTTTACGGTTGGGAACAGTCGGAGTATTACTAGCTTCTGGAGTTGTTAAAGCAAAAGATCCAGCTCGAGCTATGAGAGATTTATGCTCGGGCTTAAAGTTCTAAAGGAATTTCTTTATGGCTGAAAAAAGAGACCTAGTTATTATCGGTGGTGGACCCGCTGGCTTGACTGCAGCAATTTATGCTGCTCGAAAAGCTTTAGATACGCTTGTGCTTGAAGCTGGAACATTTGGAGGACAAATGGTCTTAACTCATTCTATTGAAAACTATCCAGGTTTCCCAAATCCTGTCGCTGGAGTTGAACTTGCAAATTTGATGGCAGAGCAGGCAAAGACAATGGGGGCAGAGCTAAGAGAATTAGAAGCCGTGACTAAACTTGAATTTAAAAATGATGCAAAATTAGTTTTTACGGCTAAAGAAGTCTATGAGACAAAGGCCCTAATAATTGCAACAGGTTCAGTTTATCAACATTTAAACATACCGGGAGAAAAGGAATTCACCGGCAGAGGTGTTAGCTATTGCGCAACGTGTGATGCCCCGTTTTACAAAGGGAAAATAGTTACAGTAGTTGGCGGAGGTAATACAGCCCTTCAGGATGCTTTGTACTTATCCGAAATCACTTCTAAAGTTTTTCTAATTCATAGGCGTAGCGAATTTAGAGCAGATGAAGTTTTTCAAAATAGAGTCTTTAAGAGAGAGAATATCGAACTTGTTTTGAATAGTGAAGTGAAAGCTATTAAGGGAAAAGAAAAGGTCGAAGCAATTGATGTTTTCAACAAACAAACTAGCAAAATAAAAGAAGTTAAAGTTGATGGTATCTTTATTGCAATTGGTCAAGTCCCTGTTTCAAAATTATGGCAAGATGCAGGAATTAAAACTAATGAGCGTGGATACATCATTGTAAAAGATCACCAAGAAACAAATATTCCGGGGGTTTTTGCAGCAGGAGATGTAACTGGAGCAAAGGGACAAATAATTATAGCGGCTGGCCAGGGAGCAATTGCAGCACTTAGTGCATATGATCATATCAAAGCAAAAGAAAAGCCTGCTTAGTATTTGCTAGATAAAAGTTAAGAATTTTTATTAAACATTTAGATAGGATTAATTTCCCTCAAAAGCCGAGCTTAGATCGAAATTTTGTTAACCAACTAACCTCAATTTCTTCCCCAATCAAATTAGAGACCAACTTTTTAATCGAAATTGCTGCTGGCGAGTTTGGTTTAATAATCATAAGGGGTTTTTCTGTTGAAGTAGAAATTTCCATGTTCCTATCTTCAGGAACTACGTGAAGTATAGGCAAGGCGAGCATCTTTTTAACATCACCAGCTGATAATTCATTTGGTAGATTTTTAACTCGATTTAAAACAATCCCAGTTGTTGATTTCCCAAAACTGCTGGCTAATGCCTTAATTTTATATGCATCAGTTATTGCAACTGTTGTTGGAAGGGATACTATCAAAATCTCGCGAGAAGCCTTCATTGCCGCTTGAGCAATCGAATCAAACCCAGCCGGGGCATCGATCAATACAAAATCAAACTTTCCATCGAGCGATTGTACACTAGGAGGGAGAAGTTCTAAGTTCTGAGCCTCAAGAGAATATGCATCTGCGGGTATAACAAATGTTCCACTTGGTCCAACTTGCAGTGCATCAAAAATATCAGCACGTTGCATTAAAACATCTTGCAAAGTATTTGAAAAATTTTTAATGCCTAAAAAAAATCCAAGACTTGAAGCTAATAGATCAGCATCTATTAAAACCACTTTTCTCTTGCGCTGGGCTAAACTAATGCCTAAATTTGCAACAACTGATGTTTTGCCTGTCCCACCTTTTCCGCTACAAATACAAATAATTCGTGTCAATTTTTTTCTCCAAATTGGAAAAATTTGTTTTTTTATGGACTTATTGTTATATTATTTTTAGTGACAGTATAATAGCGCCCTTGCACAGAAGTAACTTCAGCAAAATTTCCATTCAATGCCTTATTGATGTGTTTTAGCACAGTATATTTGGTAAAATTTTTAGCAGTGAGGCTTAATGCACGTGAAAAAGTAATACTAAGCTTAATTGCGCCGCCACTATGTGTTTCTTGGATTTTTTGTAACCGGACGCTCAAATTAGGCAAAGCTACTCCTGAGCTGCCATACCCTAAACTTAATAAAGTTGCTGCTTCATTTGCGCCATCTCTAGCAGCTCCAGTGACCAAATTTAGTTCATGCTGTTTTCCAATCAATGGCGCTAAAGCCGCAATTATCGCAAAAATTATGGCTACTAATAGAAATAATTCCAGCACAGTTTGTCCTCTTATGCCCAATTTAACTCCCAATTTTTGTTTGGCGTCGGCTAAATTAAAGGTTTTGATAATAATCTTTTTAAAAAGCAAGAGCAGAGTAGAAATTATGACAAAAAATGAGAGCGGCCAGGCTGCACTGGAGTATCTTTTAATGTTAGCTGCATTACTTGCTTTAGTTGCATTTCTTGCATATATGGTAAAACAAATGGTTTGGAATCCAACATCCCCAAATAGAACAATAGCCGGCGGAATTATTGATAGAGTTGAACATTACAGAGAAACAGTCATTGGACGGGACTAAACAATAAGGTCTGGTTTTCTATGGCCGCTAATCTTACATGCATAGAGTGCACCCAAACTTATCCATTGGATGAGAAGATTTATACTTGCAAAAACTGTGGCGGATTACTTGAAGTTAGAATCGACATAGAGCAAGTTAAAAAAGAAGTTACGAAATCAAATCTTGAGAAACGCGAGCTCGGAGTTTGGAGATATTTTGAATTCTTGCCAATAAAAAATAAAAACAAAATAGTTAGCCTGAAAGAAGGGGGAACCCCGCTTTACAAATGCAGTAATTTAGCACGAGATTTGGGGTTAAAAAATCTTTATGCCAAGTTCGAGGGCGCAAATCCAAGTGGGTCTTTTAAGGACAGAGGGATCACTGTTGGGATTTCTAGAGCTTTAGAGCTAGATTCTAAAGCAGTTGCATGCGCTTCAACTGGTAATACAGCAGCTTCGCTTGCAATGTATGCTGCTAAGGCTGCAATCAAATGTTATGTGCTATTGCCAGTTGGAAAAGTTGCGCTCGGAAAGTTGTCTCAAGCTCTGCTTCATGGAGCACAAGTTATTAGTATCAAAGGAAATTTTGACCGCGCCTTTGCTATGGTGCGAGAGCTTTGTGAAAAATATAATATCTATCTACTTAACTCAATTAACCCATTCAGATTAGAAGGACAAAAAACTCTTGCATTTGAAGTTGTAAATCAGCTCAATTGGATTGCTCCAGATAGATTAATTGTACCAGTTGGAAATGCTGGCAATATAAGCGCGATATACAAGGGGTTCTGTGAATTTAGAGATTTTAACTTCATTGAAAAAGTGCCAATTATGATTGGAATTCAAGCAAATGGAGCTTCTCCGATCGTTAAGGCAATTGAGCGGAAGCTCTCTAGGATTGTCCCTGAGACTAAACCAGAAACAGTTGCAAGTGCTATAAGAATCGGTAATCCAGTTAATGCTCCAAAGGCGCTTAAAGCAATAAGGGAGTCCGGTGGATTAGCAGAGTCAGTTAATGATGAGGAGATAATTGCTGCTCAGAAGATGCTTGCAAGAAAAGAAGGGATTTTATGCGAACCTGCCAGCGCAGCTTCAGTCGCAGGATTGAAAAAACTAAAAGAAGCTGGCAAAATCGACAGTGATGAAACGATTGTTTGTGTACTGACTGGACACGGCCTTAAGGACCCAGAAATAATCCTTAAATTTTCTGAAAAACCGATTGAAATTGAACCAAACATGAATGAATTAATCAAATTTATTAAATGATAAAAATAAATCATCGAATGTCTCGTTTTATGTAAGTTACTGTACAATCATTCTCTGAAGCAATTTTTCTAATTCTCTCAAAAGCTCTCTCTCGTTTATTGGCTGGGCCTATTAAGTAGAACTTAAGAACCGAAAACATTTTGCCTCCCATGCTCCGCTTAATTGATGCAAAGGAAATTGATATGTTGGTAGCATCTACATCTTCAAAGTCTTTTATGACTTCATAAAGCTTCGGCAAGATGTCTTTCTCAATAATGTGCCCTACAATTTGAACCTCGTCTGTTCCAACTTTCATGCTATCCCATTGGGAGCTTCGGTTTAAAATAGTCATCAATGTTGCTTTCTGAGCCCGCTTAACTTGTGTTCAATTTCATCATCAAGCTTTTTAACATCTTCTTTTAATAAGCGAGCTCTTTCATCGTAATATTCTCTGAGAATCTCCCCTCTTTCTAGTTTGCTTTCCAAGGTTTCAAGGGTCAACAGCTTATCTCTTCTCTGATCCTTTAATTCCTCAAGCATCTCATTTATCAAAAGCTTCCCTCCTGTCAATGGCGAGTATGGTCTTCTAATTATGACTCTCTTTGGCCTTCTGGTCCATGTGTACCAAAATATCCCTAAAATTGCGAAAATAACGGCTGTCCCAGCGATGATTTTGTTTCTTTCCTTTCTTTCAGCCGCAGCTTTGACAGCTTCAATTTCTGCTTTTTTTGCTGTAATTGAAGTCTCTGCCGCAATCCTAGCTTGTTCTGAAAGATCAATAGCGCGCATAGCTTCTGTTATCGAATCTGAATACTTCCCATTGGCATATGCTGTCTGTGCGCTCGCTAACCTCTCGTTAGCATCGTTTAAAAGCGCAGAAGCTTGTGAAATATCAGCTGGTATCTCTTGCGCACTTCGCAATATTGGATATATAGAAACAATCGCATTATTTGCAGTTTCAATAGCTTTGGATGCTCTAATTTGTTCTAACTTTATAGTAATGGATGTTTCAGCTTGTCTCGCTAACGCCTTCGCTTCATTAGCTTTTGCTAAGGAACTCCCAAAGTCACCTTGGTCATAGGCAATTTTTGCTAAGAGAAATATTTGAGCTGCATCCTTAAGCAAGCCTTCTTCTAGTTTTACATCGGTGTTTGCTTCTTTAGCTCCGTTTACTGCATTTTGTGCATTATCTATCTCTGTCTTTGCATCTGAGATGGCTGCTTGAGCAATTTGCTTGTATGCTGCTGGTACAACCTCAAAGTCAATGGAGTTTGATCCAATTCTTTCATTGTAACTTGATAAAAATACTACCACATAGTGTTTTCCAGCAGAAGCATCTTCTTTTATTCTAACTACAAGTTCAACTTCTTTTGCTTGCTTTTGGTCTAAGTAGTATCCTAAGTCATTAGAACCTGGGCCAATTATTATTGATGAATCAAAAACTCGGCCATATTTTTCAGCAAACAGAACACCAGAATCACCTTTAATAGTTAGGCTTGGATAAAATATTTCATTACCTTCGTTTACTATCTTAATAACTAAAGCAACTTCTCCTCCTTGCTGAATAACACCTCTAGAAAGCGATGAAGTGATTTTAACATTTGTACCGGATGTTGCTGCAGTAATTGATGTTAATATTAAAAATGCTAGCAATAAAGCATTAAGTCCACCCGGTCTTTTCACTTAATCACCAAAAACGCTTTTGGGCGTCAGACTGTAATATAAGTTGGTCGGACACACGTCCTATGTTTTTAAAAAATTTTTCGATACTGATACTGAGTTAGTAGCAAAACGTTTGTTATTGTAATCTATTGCTAGCGGGTCGCTGAGTGCTTTGTGAAAAATAGCTATAAAGTGCCCCAAGAATCAAGCCAGCAAAAATCCACAAAACCAAACTGAAGATTAGGTTTGCTGCTAATCTCGATGGAAAAATAGTGCCGATTTTGCTCCAAATGATGGCAAGTTGCGGAGCTAATCCAAATATCGTCCACCAGATAAATGCGTAAACACAGCCCTTACCAATTGTACTTCGAAGTGGAATATATTTGCTAGCTATTTCAAAAATCAAGCCCCAAATTAAGCTAGCTGGAATAAAAATCACGATAATTCTAATAAAAATTTGATTTTGAAAAATCAGCTGCGGTAGTAAAGGCGAAATTACCTTAACTAGAGTAGGTCCTAGGGTGAACATGTTCACTATACTTAAGGTGAGCGTAATGATAATCCCAATCATTAAGCCAGCTTTTAAACCTGATTTGCTAAGCATGTTACCCCATAAATTATTCTTATCTTAATCAAAATTTCCATTAAGCTATCATAAGATAACTCGCAGAAGAAAAAACAAGTTTGTTTTAGTACAAAAATTGGAAAAAAATTCCCAAAGAGGAAATTGAAAACTAGAGCTGGTTAAATCTAATGTAAGTATCGACCACATTTTTCCCTTCAATGAAAATGAGATTATTTTTAGCTGCATAAGCCTTTGCTTGCTCTTTCTTTAAAGATGCCCCAGTTTCTCCATCTAACATTTCACATATTACAACTGCTGGAGTTAAACCTGCCATCTCTGCTAGTGCGATGCTTAACTCTGTATGGCCTCTTCTTTTGAAAATTAGATTATCCGCAGCTCGAAGTAAGTGAACATGCCCAGGTGATCTAAAGTTCTTCCCAAATTCATCCGGCTGATAACCATTCATTAAGGCTTTTTTTCCGAGTTTTCCTATCTCTTTAATTGTAAGCGCTCGATCGTTATCTGTTATTCCTGTGAATGTTTTCCTATGGTTAACTGTGAGCGAAAACGCAGACTTTTCATCATATGGTATATCGTTCGGAGTTAAAGTTGAAAGGGATGAAAATTTATTTTGTGCATAAGCTAAAACCTCAGTTAAAAAGGGTAGTCCAAAGGCATCTGCAATTTTTGGGTGGATGGCAACGCAAATTAATCCTCCAGCTTCACTTCGCATTTTGTAAATATGCTTAGGATTAATTAACTCAGCAGCTGCTACCATATCTGTTTCTTCTTCTCTGCCCTCAGCATCAAATATCAATATAATTTGGCCGTTTTGCAATGCTTTAATAGCTTCTTTAATCAATTTTTACACCCGAACTTTAAGTGTGACTACGCTACCATTTTTCAATCCCAGTTTTTCTCTTAAATTAATTGGAGCGATTACTTCAATCATGTTGTAATTATAGTGTGAGCGTTCAGGTAACACCACTGCTCCTTCAACCTGGTTTTCAACTAAAGTTTTAAAGCACTTGACAGAACCAAATGTTCTTTCGCCAGAAACAAAGCCATTAATTTTGATTCCGGAAATTCGGTCAAGTTGGTGTCTAATCCTTATATCTTCTTCAGTTTTGAGCCTGATGTTAAGAGTTCCGGTAAAGGGACTGAATCCCAATTTTTCAGTGAATTGTTTTCGATAACCTTCTTGTTGCATATAATAAGCGCCTTCGCCTAATCCAGCAATGACTTCACCTTGAATTACTAAAACGCCGGCTTCTTTAGCCTCAAAAATTTTGGTTAAAGATTCGTGGATAATTCTGAGAGAATCGATTCCAATTTGGGTAATTCTAACTTTTTGTCCTGCTGCAGAGATCTCCCTAGTAAGGTATCCTCTTTCTTCTAAATCTTTGAGCCTTCGAGCTGCGGTTTGCTGGGAGGTTTTCAGCCAGTTTGCTAGTTCTGAGGATGATAAAATGAGGCTTTTATCGTTAGCTCCCCGCAGAGCAAGCTCATAGAGAGTGAACCAGAGATCGGCATCCATAGAGATCAGTTTAAGTGGATAAAATCCTACTCAAATATTTTATCCTACTAAATTTTGATTATCTAAATAAAATTTGTTATTTTAATAACAAAAATCAAAATCGTGCTGCCGTTGCTAACTGATGAGCCAACTTTATCGGTTCAGGCAATCTTGAGTTCTTAGTTGTTTTTAATACAATTTTAACTGCAGTTTCAAGCGAGATTTTATGCCCTATACTTGCGATTATCGGCTTTAGTTTAGGGTCGGTTAAAATTCCAGCTCCAATAATTTCATCGTTATCCACTAATGGAACCCATTGCCCAATCAGCACTGGTTCTTCTTTGAGCCTGCCAATTAAGATGCTCTTTGCGACTCCTATAGAGGCAATGTCCAGCAAAATTGCTAGATGTGATGCGATCCCGCAACGACGCTGGTGAGCTATTCCCTGGCCGTCAACCATTAGTATATCGGGTTGGATTTGAATTTTCTTTAAAACAGTAAGTAACGCCTCGCCCTCTCGAAAAGCAAGAAGGCCTGGTATATAAGGAAACCTAACTTTAACTTTTGCTGTCTCTCGCTCGACTGGTTCAAGCGTATCAAAGTCTAAAACAGCGCATGCTCCAATGGCGTAGCCATCTTTTGTAAAAGAGACATCTAAGCCGGCAATAGTTTTTATTTTTGCTGGTAATTCATCTTTTGTTATAACTTTTTTTGCCAATTGCAATTGAAGTTCGATGGCTTCTTTAGCGGAAAGGTTACTTGGCCAAGTTATATCAATTTTCATAAAATCAGCTAAGATATCTCGGCTTTGGCTGCCAGAAAAACTGGCCCGCGGATATCAATTGTTTTTTTATTAGCTGTAATATATCTCAAAGCAACACCATTAATTTTTAAATTAATGTCGCTTGGTAGCTTTACAATACCAACCCGAATTGTTATTTCTCTTCTACAGTGTTTAACTGCTTCTTCGATCTTTGTGGCTGCCCTATTCGCAAAGGCATCAATATATCGGATCCCTGTTGAAATACCTCTTTCTCTAATTAATTTAACCTCCTCTTTTTCTTCCCAACCTGTTGGAGGAATTCCAATAATATTTCCATTATAAACATATATTTGGTTCAGTCCGGCTGGGCCGAGCAATTTTTTGCCTGCTTCTACTTCAAACACTTTTACCATCACTTTTTTGTTAAACAAATTTCCTTTCCATACCTCAAATTCACATGGTGCAACTGCATCTTTGTTTTTAGCTGAAACGTCAGCAATTGCCTTTGCAATTTGCTTTCCAACTTCAGTTGTTGGAACTGATTCAATTTTAATCATTTCAACTATTTGTCTGTCAGAAAGCTCAAACGGAGCATAAAATTGTGGAAAGACAAGCTCTCGAATGTCTTTAAACCCATAAAACAACATCGCCATTCTCTCAGTTCCCATCCCTAAATTTAATACCGGATATTTGAGACCATAATTAGCTAGAGCTTGAGGAGAATAAATTCCAAAATCAGCAACTTCTATCCACTCATTATGCGCTTTTGAGAGGACAAAAACTTCGGTTTCAGTATCTGCTTGATAATAATTTGCGCTCCTTTTCTTTTTCTGAAATTTGATCTCTTCAAATCCAAGTTGTTTAATCAAACCTCTTGCAACTTCTTTCCCTGTTTCAATTGTAACACTTTTATCCATTACCACGCAAGAAGCTGAATGATGACTCCGCAAGTGGGTTGCGTCTTCTTGCTGCTCTCTTCTAAAACATCTATCAATTGAAAAAAGTTTAATAGGCAATGACTTCTTGTGCTGCAAAGCTGAGAGCGTTAAAAACCAACCTGAGGTTTGATGGGACCGTAGAGTTAGCCTTGTAGGAATCGGACTAAGTTGTTTAAATTCTGGGAATAATGCTAAAATTTTTGAGGCTATTTCGTTGTCAATTTTAAGTGCTAGGGCAATTTCCTCAATTAAATCGTCACTTGCAATTACACCTTTTTTATAATCGTGCAAAACTTTTTGGAAAATAGTTTTCTTCTGCTCAGTTAATTTAACCCCAAATGTTTCTATTTCTGAAATTTTTTCTTGACTTAAACCAACATCAGGTCGGCTTAATCCTGATAAATAATAAATTCTATCGAGGATTGCTGGAGCTTCATCTCCCCATTGTTTATAAATGTCAGCTTCTTCTATGAAAAGGGGGTTTAGTGTTTCTTCAAATCCTAAATTTAAGTAGGCTTCACGGAGTTTAATGAAAGTTTCGAATAGTGGATGAGGTTTACCCATTCTCAGCACCGCTTTTCTCTTGAAAGTAAAAGCTATTAGTCTTTAAACTTTTTACGTTCACATTTATATGTGGTGTGAGATAGAAAAAGGTGTTTAGCTAGTTAGGAAAGGGGAATGCTACAAAGTAAAGGGCACAGGATCTAACAGTAGAGGACAAAAAATGAAAATTAGAGTTGCTCATAGCCCAGATGCTGATGATGCTTTTATGTTCTATGCTTTAGCAGAAGGTAAAATAGATACTAATGGCATAGAATTTGAGCATGTTTTATCGGATATACAAACTTTAAATCAAAGGGCTATTAGTGGAGAGTACGAGGTCTCAGCCATTTCGATTCATGCGTATCCTTATGTCGCAGTAAGATATGCCTTAATGTCCTGCGGTGGAAGTGTAGGTTACAAATATGGTCCTATAGTGGTATCAAAAAGGCCACTTAAAACCCTGAAAGGGAAGGTAATTGCCATTCCTGGTATGCTGACAACAGCATATCTCATCTTAAAGTTGTTTGAAAAAAATTTCACGCCGAAAGTAATTCCTTTTGACCAGATTATAGATGAAGTTTCTAAGGGAAATGTTGAGGCTGGTTTAGTGATTCATGAAGGGCAACTTTTCTACGCGGATAAAAAACTGTACAAGTTTATCGATTTAGGTGAATGGTGGTATGAGGAAACTAAGCTTCCTCTTCCATTGGGTGGGAACATAGTTAGGAGGGATTTAGGAAAAGAAACAATGGAAAAGGTATCTCGTTACGTGAGAGAGAGCATAAAATACTCATTAGAACATAGAGAGGAGGCGCTGAATTACGCCATTCAGTTTGCAAGGGGATTAGGAAAAGAAAAGGCCAGTAAGTTCGTAAGCATGTATGTCAATAAATTTACAATTGACTACGGAAAAGAAGGAAGAAAGGCTATATCGATATTGTTATCGAAGGGTTATGAAGAAGGGATCATAACTAACAAAGTTGAGGTGGATTTTGTTTAGCGCTTTTGGCATTTAAGTTAGGGCTGAGTATGTCTGTAAATCCAAGAAGGAGAGCAACAAACTTGTTCTTGCCTAACTTTAAAAAATATTATCAATTAACCAAGTAAAGTTATTCCAAGTTACCAGCTAGATATTCCGGGAACTTTAATTGAAAGTGCATCAATGCCGCTGATGAAAAAAGATCTATCTCTTTAACAAGCACTCCTCGGCTTTTAACCCTCTTGTGAGCAAAACAACTCTACTATCTGACGATTCGTTTACTATATCATATTCAATTTCTTTAGCAAGTTCTGCACTAAATTCTTTA
>JACRDV010000081.1 GCA_024860865.1 Methanobacteriota archaeon
AATTGCTTCTCTAGGCTTAATTCCGGCTAAAGATCTCCTATTTGGGTTGTTCATCAACAATGAAATGCAATAAATACCTTTAAATCTTTTCATTTAATTGATTTCCTGCTCCAGAGTGTTGCAAAATTTAATTTTTAAAAGTTTGGGAAACTCAGCACAGAAGAAAATTTTGGCTTATCTATGAAGGTTTTGGGGCTAGACGTTGGCGGCGCGAATACGAAAATTGCTTTTCTTAAATATTCTGAGAACAAAATCCAAAGTTTAAAAACAAAATCAAAATATTTTCCAATTTGGAAAGCACCAAAAAAATTGCCAAAAATTTTAGTCGAGTTATCTAAGCCATTCAAAGGAGAATACACTGGAGTTACTTTAACTGCTGAACTCTCAGATATATTTCCAAACAAGTGCGAAGGCGTGCTTTCAGTTTTAAAAGCAATCGCTCAAGTTTTTGATAGAGAGAAAACTAGAATTATTGATGTAAATGGAAATTTGTTATCTTTTGAGCAAGCTATTAAAGATCCATTAAGCGTTGCAGCTGCTAATTGGCAAGCAACTGTTCAAATGATTAAGGAAACAATGCCAAGTGGTATTTTAGTAGATATCGGCAGTACAACAACTGATATAATACCAATTAAGAATGGAAAGGCAACTGCGTATAAAACTGACTTTGAAAGGTTAGCTAATTATGAACTCGTTTATACCGGATTACTGAGGACTAGCCTCAGTTCAATTACTGACAAAATAATAATTGACGGAAAATATGTTAATGTGTCTGCAGAATTTTTTGCAATTGCTGCTGATATTCACCTAGTACTTAACAATATTTCGCCAAATGATTATACTTGTGATACACCTGATAATCGAGAAAAAACTAAAGAAGCATCAATTAGGAGACTCGCTAGAGTTGTTTGTGCAGATTTAGACCAATTGACTGAAGGACAGATTTTCCAAATTGCAAAATATATCTATCAAATGCAAGTTAGTAAAATTTCTGAAGCAATTTCTACTATAAAATTGCGAGACGAACTCAACAAAGTTATGGTTACTGGAATTGGAAAAGATATCCTAGGAAAAGTTGCTGCACAAAAAGCAAACATTTCAGAAATTCTAGACATGGCTGATCTGATTGGAGATGAAGCTTGCAAAATTGCTCCAGCTGTTGGAGTGGCATTAATGGTGGCAAAAATTGAAAGTCGCAGTTAAGGTTGGGGGAAGTTTAGCAGATTTTGCAAAGCCATTGCTCGAGACTCTCTTTCAGGCTATTTCAACATGTTCTATACTGATTGTTCCTGGTGGATGGAAATTTGCTGAGTTGGTTAGAGAAATTGATCGAAAATATAAGCTTTCAGCAGAAGCAGCGCACACAATGGCTATTTTAGGAATGGATCAATATGGGATATTTTTATCAAATCTCGCTCCTTTTACCGAGATAGTAACGACAATTAAAGAAGCGGAAAAAGTAAGTAATAAACTCCCAGTTATTTTGCCAGCTCAGTTGGCCTTGAGAGCAAATTTTGAACCTTCATGGGATGTAACATCCGATACTATAGCAGCTTATATTGCAAAGCTGTTTAAAGCCGATAAATTTATAATAGCAACAGATGTTGATGGTATACTCACCTCCGACCCGAAGATGAAACAAACAGCTCAATTTATTCCTAAAATTTCAGCTGAGGAACTATTGAGTTGGGGCAGAAAAACTTCGGTTGATAAAGAATTACCAAAATTTCTGCTCGAAGAAAAAATATCGTGTTGGGTTGTTAACGGCAAATATCCAGAGAGGTTAATTTCAATTATTGAAGATAAAAAAACAATTGCAACTGAAATATTTGGTGAATAAATGGAAGCAGCATCAATTGAAAAGATATGTACAAGTTGCGGCGGAAACCTAGACCTAGGATCAATTGAATTTCCGTGCCCGAATTGCGGGGATGTAATAATAGTTAGATGCTCTCGTTGTAGGCAAGTTAGCAATCGTTATAAGTGCGTAAAATGCCAGTTTAGTGGGCCGTGAGAATATGGCTAAAGTCTTAATAGAAATCAAAATATTCCCAGAAGATATTGAAACAAATTTAAATCAATTGAAGCAAGAGATTCAAGTAGCTCTCCCTAGCGATGCAAAGCTCCAAAAAACTGAAGAAGAACCGATTGCTTTTGGGCTAAAGGCATTAAGGGTTTATGTTATTGTTAAAGATGAGGAAGGGACGGCTGAAGCAGTGGAAAGTGCTATTTCAAAAGTAAAAGGAGTAAGTCAAATCCAAGTTGAAATGGCTACCAGGTTATGAAATATCAATCGTCAGGTCTTTTATCGCCAAGTGGATAAGTTTTAACTCGTAAGTAATTCACGACCAGAGAGAAGCCAAATTAGAATAGCTTTTTGAGCGTGAAGTCTATTCTCAGCTTGATGCCATATGATGGAGTGTTTAGTGTCATCTATGATTTCATCGGTCACTTCCTGCCCACGATGTGCAGGTAGGCAATGCATGAAAATATAGTCTTGTTTAGCGTGCGCTGCTAACTCCTTGTTTACTTGATAAGGCGGGAATATTTTGAGTCTCTCTTTAGCTTCATTTTCCATCCCCATCGATATCCAAGTGTCACAATATATTATATCAGCATTTTTGACTGCTTCTTTAGGCTCAACAATAATTTGAATTGTAGCACCGGAGTTCTCAGCAAGTTGTTTTGCTTTATCTGCAAGCGCTGGTTCATAACCTTTAGGACATGCCACTTTCATGTTAACACCAGTAAGTGCACAACCTAACAAAAGCGAGTTGCAAACGTTATTTCCATCGCCAATCCAAGCTAGGTTTAGTCCTTTAAAGCGACCTTTATTCTCTAAAATAGTAAAAAGATCACTGATAACCTGGCATGGATGCTCTAATGGAGAGAGCGCATTTATTATTGGCACAGTCGAATTTTTAGCCAAACTGACTATTGTTTCGTGCTTTTTAACTCGAGCAACTATTGTATGTACATACCCGCTAAGAACCTTTGCCAAATCTTCTATACTCTCGCCCCTGATTAGTTGTAGAGTTTCAGGTTCTAAAAATAAAGGATATCCCCCTAATTCACTAATTCCGACGGCAAAACTTATTTTTGTGCGAGTTGAGGGTTTTTCAAATAATAAAGCAATTGCTTTTCCCTTTAAAAGATTTGACGTTCTCCCTCCTTTTCGTTCTTTTTTTAATTTTTTAGAAAGCTTAAAAATATTATTGATATCATCTCTGCTGAAATCCCCAACAGAAATCAAATCACGTTTGTTCAAGAAAATCGCCCATAAATTTTTAAATGTGTATCAAAGATTTCTTTTTGCTTTCCTTCCAAAATACACTTCTCTCAAGGTTTTTAAAACTGCAAATGTTTTTTGGTAATATAGATGGATCTATCTTAAAGTATTTACATATTTAATTTATTTTCTAACTCCGAGATCTTGAACAGTGATTAATGGAACAAGAATAATGCCATGCATTTTTAGACTCTCGCTAGCTCCTTCAAGTCTATCCACAACAACGAATGCTTTTTCTACAATTCCACCCAAATCCCTAACCGCTTTTGTTGCTTCAATAATGGATCCGCCTGTTGTGCTAACATCCTCAATTATAACAACTTTTTCGCCGAGATTAATCTCTCCTTCAACTAGGCGCTCAATTCCATGTTCTTTTGTTTGCTTTCTAACTATTACCATAGGGATATTTGTTCTCAAACTAATTGCAGTTGCAATTGGAATTGCTCCAATAGCAATGCCTGCAATTTTTGCTGGCTTTTCTTTTTTAACTAATTCGCTCATATCTCCAGAAATCATGTTAAGCAAAGCGGGATCTGTAGCAGCTTTTTTAATGTCAATATAATAATTGCTTTTTCTTCCTGAAGTTAAAGTAAAATCTCCAAATTTAATAACACCCTTTTCTTTTAAAGCATTTGTAAGGGCTCGTAACATATGATTAGCTCCTTCTCATCAGCTTGAATTTTCCTTAATGTTTGAGCAAAGTCATACTTAATTTTAGTTCGAATTCTATTGCTCAGTGGTAAATTAAGTTTCTCAAATATGAAACTATATAATAGCTCTGAGTTCGCAAAGAAGAGCGCCCCCAATCCTGGCTTTAAAAGGGCACGAATTCCAATTTCACCAAATCTGTTTAAGTAGTTCTTTCTTAACCACTCTTCAAATTCTGTAATTGATATTTTTAATTCTTTCATATTCGCTCAAGTATATTTTTTATTTGGGCTAGTTTCTCAGGTACTTGAACAATAAAACCATAATTTATCAAAAGTTTTCTAGTTAACTCGTTTAAATGAATGCCATCTAAAGTATAACCTTCTGTATCAAACATTGCACTTGGCAAAATCATAGCTTTAATTGAGGGAGTCCCATTCAAGCTCTTAGCACATCTCAAGAGATCTTTTGCAGTTAATAGACCGGTTGAACCAATGCTTTCTCCAAACACACTGTTTTTAACAGGCACTACCTTCACAGTCGGAAAGACTCTTTCTAAACTATGTGCGCTTAGCTCTCCGGTTATTATATATGTTGGAATTTTTGGCCGAACTGAAAAAGGTTTAAACTCTGGAAAAAGGTCTTCGCCTATCATAGCCTGAAAAGCTGGTGAAAATTTAACTTCTAAGTTCAAATTTAGATCTTGAACTTTTTCTTTAATCATTAACAACTCATTTCTCGTTAAAGCTCTAATTTTTCTTTGAAGTTTTGTTATACCGACTGGAAATAATCTTGCCTCTTTTGCTTCAGCTTCATTTAGGTCCATGAGAGTTTGCCCAATTTCTTTCGCATTATAATTCGGGACTAGAACCAAATCTGCAATTAACTCGATTTCACGCGCAGAGAATTCTGGCAAAAGTTCGATTAATTTGCCTGCATTCGGGTTTTGCACCAATTTAACTCTAGTTTTTGGATTTGTAGTATGAACTGAAATTTGAATTTGATCGAGGCCAGCTTTTGCTAAACTTGTTATCCTAGTTTTGTTTAGTTTTACATTCCCAGAAGTATCAGTTACTCTAACAATTTTAGCTCCAAGTTTTTTTGCAAGTTTGATCTTTTGTTCAAGTTTTATGTCGTTAAGAGCATCACGTTTTACCGTTATCACTCGGCCGCGCGGCTTAAGTACCAGCTTTGGATTTTGGTCAATATAACAAAAGATGCATTTATTCCCACAATGCCCGGAGTCGGAAGATGTAGAAATAATTGTTAACCCATCTGGTTCTGGTAAGCTGTCAAGTACATCAACTGCTATACAATGGAGTTTTTTGTCTTCACCAAGTTCACTTATCATGTTTTCTACCAAGGTTCTTTTTTCAGGCCAAGCTTATATCCAGTAGCATTTACGGTGAAATGTGCCAACGGCGTAAAAACAACAAGTATGAAAAAAGTTGTAAGATATATTGGAACAATAAGCGAAGCTGCCAATATAGCTCCACAAACAAAGTCAAGCTGATCAAGAAGTGGGGCAAAAGCTCCTCTCGGCAATCCAAATCTCCTTTTTATAAAAGCTCCAAAAACAGCGTCTCCAAAAATTGCACCAGCTCCTAAGCTGAGTCCCAATGGCAAATTTCCTTGGAGAGCTCCGATAAAGGCACCCCAGAGCATACCTGCCAGTGAACCTTTGAAAGTCACCGATTCACCAAAAATTCTCTTGCCATCAAAGAAATTTTTGCCAAAATCAACTGGCTTACCACCACCGAAGATTGCCGCTGACATATTTGCAAAGTAAGCTGGCAAGAAAAACCAAATTGTTTGAGCAAATAATTGTAAATAATCCATAAATTACCGACTCAACTGAAGTGATAGTATAATATGAGCAATTAATTATATCATAGGTGTTATTTAGGAATCTTGTTACTACAGTGGCTTTTCTAAGCGCGATAGAGTTTGTTTAATAATGCTTCAGCTTCATCATTAAATCCCTATCGCTGAAAATGTCTAAAGCTAAAGTTTCAACGTAGGGTATTGGCTCTTGGGCTGAAGGAGTTCGCGCTCCTCCAATTAATATTTCTTTCAATATCAGCGGTAGGCATTTCTTTTTGTATTTTAATAGACATCATATTCGAAAAGCCTTTCACTACTTTGTTCATCTTCAAAAGATCCAAAAAGGATAAAAAATTTGGGTAATTATGTGCCTCCGAAAATAAAAAGTCAAAAAAGTTCTAAAATAAAACTCAGACTTAAGCAGTGGGTTGAGAAAAGTTATTTTTTATAACTTTTGGTACAATGAAGTTAGGTCCAGCGAGAACATTGACCCAACCCACTGCAAAAAAACTTTAGTTAATCTAATTATTTAAGTTTTAAACAATTTTTCTTATTGGTTTTTAAATTTAAATCTGATTCTCTTATTAATCAAATAATCTAAAAATTTAGAGATTGCTTATACAAAAAACTACTTGAAAAGAAAAAATTTAAAACATTAACTCAGTTGAATCTTTCCATAAATATTCAAAATACTCCTTTGCAAAGGTAGCGAGGCCTGGTTCATCTGACCAAATCCCAAGTTTCTCCTGCAGTGAAGCTAATAGCAATAAAATCTCTCTGCTATCAACAATCACCCCGCCGCCAAAAAGAGTTTCCTTGTATCTAACTTTAAGTTTAGGAAAAGGCTGCATGAACAATTTGATTTTTGGATTTTTTTCTGCAAATATCATTCGAACTTTAATTTCTTTTGTTTGAAAAACTTGAAGGAAAGGCTGGAGCCGAATTGCTTCAGGCTCCGTTAAACTCGGAACTACAACTAATACCTCATTCTGAGCGCGGCGCAACATTTCTTCTATTTTTGTTAAAACATTTCTAGCTCCGTGAATTATCCAAACATCTGGTCGCTTTGTCTCAGCTTGTTTTTCAAAAATGGGGTTAAGCTCTTGTAAAACGCTTTCTCCAGCTTGTGTAAGAGATCTTTCGAGTCTTTCTTGTGCTATTCTAATTGCATCTCCTGGTGGTTTAGCTCTGTATCTAATAGGCCTACCAGAATGAACTTCTAACCAACCTCTGTGTTCAAGTTTACTTAACACGTCATAAATTCTAGAGTAAGGAACACCGGCAATCTTACTTACATCACCTGCGGTCGAAGCACCAGCATTAACTAAGGCAACGTATACCTTAATTTCATACTCCGTAAGACCAAATTGTCTAAGGGATTTTAGGACCTTTTCGCTAATTTCCATGTTTTTACCCCTTTAGGTGGTAGATCCAAAATTTGATCTATCTTGTTTCTGTTTGGAATACAAAAACGAAATAACTACTTTTCAGATTATGAAAAGTTTGATAACATATTTATATTTACTCCTAACAGTGGTAAATTCTAATTCTGATTTGTTTCTATCTGGAGGTCCCTTGTGGTCAAAACTAAAAGCATTTGCCCTGAATGTTTGAAAGCAATCGAAGCTGTGGTTTTTGAAAGGGATGGAAGGATTCTAATCGAGAAAGAATGCCCGGAACACGGAAAATTCAGTGATACGTACTGGGGAGATGCAAAGCTTTATTATCGGGCGCAAAAATTTGCCTGCGATGGAAAAGGCGTTGAAAACCCAGCAACTAACCACGAAAATTGCCCATGGACCTGCGGTCTCTGTAATGGTCATCTCTCTCATTCTGTCCTCGGAATAATTGATGTGACCAATAGGTGCAACCTAAAATGCGATTTTTGTTTTGCTAATGCTGGTGCTGTTGGATATATTTACGAGCCAAATCAAGAGCAAATTTGGGAAATGTTATTAGCGCTTCGAAATAATAAACCAGTTCCTTGCCCCAGTGTACAAATGAGTGGCGGCGAGCCTTTAATTCGAAGTGATATCGTTGAACTAATTAAGCTTGCTAAAAAAGCTGGCTTTCCTCACACACAAATCGCAACCAATGGATTGATGCTTGCCAACAAGCCAGAGTTAGCAAAAGAACTTCGAGAGGCTGATTTAAACACAGTTTACCTTCAGTTTGACGGAGTGACACCTGAACCTTACCTAAAAGAGCGTGGTCTTAATCTCCTGCCTGAAAAACTTAAAGTTATTGAAAATTGCAGAAAAGTTGGGCTTGGGATCGTTTTAGTTCCGACTCTTGCAAAGGGTGTCAATGACAGCCAAATTGGAGACATGATTAGATTCGCAGCAAAAAATGCAGATATCATTCGAGGAGTGAATTTCCAACCAGTTAGTTTTGCTGGTAGAATCGCAAAAGAAGAGCGAGAGCAAAGAAGGATAACAATTCCAGATTTAATGAAGCTAGTCGAAGCACAAACCGACGGAGAGATCGCAGCTGAAGACTTCTATCCAATTCCAAGCATAATTCCTTTCTCTGAATTTGTTTCTGCTTATGAAGCAATACCTCAAGTTGAATTCACTACCCATGTATGCTGCGGCGCTGCTACTTATGTCTTCCTCCATGATGGCCATTTCGTTCCAATAACTAGATTCGTTAATGTTGAAGCTTTCTTTAAATTAATGAGCGAACTTGCGGCCGATATAAGAAAGTGGGGAGTTTTAGGTAAAGCCAAGGCCATACTAAAAGCAACTACTTCTCTTTCAAAAATAGTTGATGAAAAAAATAAGCCGAAGTGGTTTGACTTTAAGGAATTGATCATTAACATACTTGAAAAACGAAATTACGATGCACTTGCCGAGTTCCATTATAAGAGTTTATTTATCGGTTGTATGCATTTCCAAGATGCTTACAATTTTGATATTGAGCGGGTGAAGCGCTGTGTAATTCACTATGCCGTCCCGGATGGGCGAATCATACCATTCTGTGCTATGAATACGATTTATAGAGAAAAGATTGAAAAGCAATTTAGTAAGCCATTGGTTATCTCAACTGTTCCATCCGAAACAGCTGCTGTTCAGAGTTAAATACAACAAAACTTCTCAAATATTTAAATTTTAGCCAGTTTAGTATAAAAATTTAAAATTTATTGATAATTACTATACAATTGTTAAAATTATATAATCGTTATTAAATAAAAATTCTTATTGTAAGATATTTATAATTATATATGCACAATAAGACTAAAGCTAAAAAAATTAAAGGGTTATTATGGTTTTTACAGTCAGAAAGCGCGCTATAGACATTTTAAAAATTATGGTAAAAGATAGAAAGCCAATTACAGCTAAAGAGATTTCTTTCCGAGGAAAACTGCCATTACCAACTGTTCATCAAACTATCAAAGTTTTAGAAGAAAGTAGATTAATTGAAAAAGAGAAAGAGGAAAGCGGAGAGGCCTATTGGAAAGTTGTTCCGAGAGAGAAAGCAAATAAACTAATTCTTCAATTTATTGATGAGATTTTAGACCAAGTGTACGCGAAATAGCCCTTTTTGTTTGTTTTAACTTAGCTTCTTCAACGAAAATTATTTATTATTATTTTGTTATTATCATAATAATAGTGGTATTACATTCTATAATGGGTTTTATATTGAAAATAGTTCGGCTACATGATAGAGAGATAGATGTTTGGAAAACTCTTTGCAAAGAAAAGAGATCTCTCACTGTAAATGAAATTGCAAATATTAGCAAAATTCCACTGCCGAGTATCTACGACAATGTTCGAGAATTAGTTACAAAGAACCTGGTTATAAAAGACAAGGAAGAAGGTGGAGAAGTCTATTGGAAAGCTGTTTCAAGAGAAGAGGCGCGAAAGACCCTAGGGATATACGTAGACGAGGTTTTAGATGAAATTTTCGGGAAAGATAATGGATCGCATTAAATCAGGCATCATTGGTTTAGATTATATAATTGGAGGCGGCTTCTTCCAATCATCAACTATTCTTATTTCTGGCGGAGCCGGAACTGGCAAAAGCATTTTTGGAATCCAATTTTTATACAAAGGCGCCATGGAGCACAATGAAAATGGAATCCTTCTAGCTGTTGAAGAGCGACCGCGAGATATCCGGCGTTACATGCTTGGGTTTGGCTGGGACCTTAAAAAACTTGAAGACCAGAATAAACTTGTAATTATCGATGCCTCAGCTGCGAGGCTTGGAATTCCTAGTGGAGAAAAGTATGTAGAGATGCGGCCTTTTGAGTTAGATTCTTTAATGAGCACAATAATTAAAATAATAGAAAAAATTCAAGCAAAGCGCCTTGTAATTGATTCTATCCCCTCTCTATTTTTACAGCAAGAACATGAGCTTGCAATACGAAGAGAGATTCTCAGGCTAGGAGCTCTTTTGTCTGAAACAGGTTGTACTGCAATTTTAACAACTGAGGCAGATACACAGGGAAACAAGCTCAGTAAATTTGGAGTGGAAGAATTCATTGCTCAAGGCCTTGTTCTATTGTCCCTGAAAGAGCAAGCTACAGAACTAAAGAGGAGCTTAATTGTATTGAAAATGAGGGGGACCAAACACAGTACGCGCAGATATCCTTTTGATATCACTCCCAATGGGATAGTTATGCACACCAGCGAAGAAGCCTATTAACAGTGATTTTTTTAAGTTTTTATTAAAAGTTATTGCTTATAGAGCTAAGAGAAATTGAAGCAGTTTAGTAATAAAAAAGATTTTGTAACAAGTTATACATTCAGCCAAAAAGCCACTTGAAAGCCTCAAGATAAGAAATTCCACGCGAGACAGCGCTAACTATGTCATGGGAGCTTACTATCCCTACAAGTTTTTCGCCTTTGATCACTGGGAGATGTCGCACTCCTTTATTTTTCATAAGCTCTGCTGCTTCTTTTATTGTTGTATTCGGAGAACAAATGATAACTGGGCTTGACATAGTGTCCTTGACTTTAGCCTCACTAATTTCAATGCCTTTCGCGACAGCTTTGAGGAAATCGCTTTCGGTAACTATGCCTCTGACTTTGTCTTCTTCTATTACTACTAAAGAACCTATTTTACGTTCAGTCATCAATCTGGCAGCATCACTTAGACTTTTTCCAGGCTCTATTGTAACAACATCTTTTATCATTATACTCTCAACAGTATCATATTCATAAACCAAGAGCTCACCCAATTTTGAATAAGAATACGCGCTAATAAATCTTTTTTCAAAAATTCAAGAGTTCAAAGGACCTTAAATGATTTAAAAATCTTAGAGATTCCATCACCATACCAGTATTTATGTGAGCCTAAAATTATCTCTTATTTAAAAATTCCAAAATTATTTTTCTTGGAAAATTATTTGATTGCCGATTTCTATGCTTGTTTTTTTAATTGTGCCTGCTTGCAGCTCTACAATCCATTTTGCCTCCTGTTTTGGAAAATAAAATCGCCAAGGTTTGAGCTCTTTAATTAACTCAACTACTCGGCCAGTTCGATCTAAGAATAACACATCAATTGGAAAGAACATGAAAAATGTGTGGATGCCGTTTTTAGCCTGTAAATGGACCTCAATAACCAAGGCTGTGTCCTTTGGAAATTCCCTTTTAAACATGAGCCCAATCGCTCTAGAAAAGAAAGAGTGCGCAAAATTTACTTTTCCAGCCAGCAATATGCCTTTTGTTTCGTTAAACATACTAAAAAATTAATTTACCCCGAAGCCAATAATTCTTTTGGGATTGCTTTGGGAGTTCAATTAGGGGATCTAATCTCCAAGAAGGTCATTTCTTTTGATTTGCTGAGGGGGAAAATTATAGCGTTGGATGCTTACAATTGTTTGTATCAGTTCTTATCGATAATTAGACAGCCAGATGGGACACCGCTCAAGACATCGAATGGTAAAATCACTTCCCATATCTCTGGCTTATTATATAGAACAATCAATCTAATTGAGCTCGGAGTTAAGCCAACTTATGTTTTTGATGGGGAGCCACACGAGCTCAAATCCTCAACAATTGAAGGGCGCCAAATTATTCGCAGACGGGCGAGAGAAGAATGGATAAAAGCAATTGAGATTGGAGCACCTGCTGAAGAGATTAGAAGAGTTGCGCAAGCATCTTCAAGGCTTTCTGAAGAGATGATTGAAGAGTCAAAACAGCTGCTGGAAATTATGGGTGTTCCATGGGTTCAATCGCCCTCTGAAGGCGAGGCACAAGCTGCTTATATGGCAAATAAAGGAACGGTCCACGCTGCTGGCAGTCAGGACTGGGATAGCATACTCTATGGAGCACCTAGGCTTGTTCGAAATTTGACTATAACTGGAAAAAGAAAGCTACCGAGAAAAAATGTTTGGGTCGAAGTTGAGCTAGAGCTCATTGAGTTGGAAAAAGTTTTACAAGAGCTCAATTTAACGCGCGAACAACTGGTCGACTTAGCAATTTTAATCGGTACTGATTATAATCCAGACGGATTGAAAAAAGTTGGGCCGAAAAGAGCACTTGAGTTGGTCCGAAAGTTCGGTTCAATTGAAAAGATGTTAAACGACCCTGAATGGGAATCCCGTATTAAGGAGGAAATACTAGCTGACCCTTTGGAGATTCGAGAAATTTTCTTGAAACCAAAAGTTACAGACAAATACAAACTCCAATGGAAAGAGCCTCAGGCTGAGAAAGTAATTGATTTTTTGTACTCAAAGCGCGAATTCTCTGAAGAAAGAATAAAAAAAGCGTTGGAAAGGCTACAAAAAGCAATGGTTGAAAGAAAACAAGCGACATTAGAGAGATTCTTTTAAACCGGATTAGAATTTATTCGCCCCAGCCATACTCGCCAACCAGCGGAACAAATGCACATGGCCCACGATTTTTCACATCAAATTTATCCTGGTCCTTTTTAATGGCCACTAGGAGGTCTTGAAGTGTATAGCCTCCCACCGGAATCACTATAATGCCCTCAATTTTAAGTTGTTCACACAATGGCTTTGGGATTTCAGGTGCACCAGCTGTCACAAGAATTCTGTCATATGGGGCTTTTTGTTGGTAACCTTTACTCCCATCGCTAGCTATTACAGTAACCAGTTTGCCATATCCAGTTAAAGCCAAATTTCTCTTTGCATTTTCAACAAGCTCAGGAATCCTATCGATTGTATAAACATGCCCTGCTTCTCCAATTATTTCTGCAATGACTGCGGAATGGTACCCTGAACCAGCTCCTATCTCAAGCACTTTCATGCCAGGGTTTAGATTAAGTAGCTCTGTCATCATTCCAACCATGTGGGGTGCAGAAATCGTTTGACCAGCTCCAATCGGTAGAGGGCGGTCATCGTAAGCATATAGCTTGAGTCTCTCTGGCACAAAAAGGTGCCTAGGAACTTTTCGCATTGCTTCAATAACTGGTTGCGAAGAGATATAACCAGTATCAATTAGCCTTCGAGTGAGCCTTTCCCGCTCATTCTCATAAATGTCTACGGGCAAAATCCTCGCCATCATAATTCTTTAATGCTTATTTAGATAAAACTTAGGGAATATGCGCATTATTGAAGTTATACTTGCAAAGGGGCATCCAAACATAACAGCAAAACACCCTACAACATTTGAAATAACTAAAGACCATGAAATTACCGAAAAAGCAGACTGTGTAGTGGCAATTAAGGCCTCAAAGGGCGCAAATGACCTAAATCCCAAGTTCAAAACACTGGCTCAAAAACAAAGCGCGAGAATTACCGCTATTTTTGAGGCTAAAGGTTTAAAAGAAATAGTAAAAGGCTTTGGACACCCTAAATTATCC
>JACRDV010000077.1 GCA_024860865.1 Methanobacteriota archaeon
AATGGAAAACACAATCAGCACAAGTCTGGCACTTTGCATTCTTGAATTTGTATTCGTGTTATATGATACATATTCAACATTCGTAAAAATAAATATTTTTTTCTTTTCAACTTCCGAATCAATTCGATTTAATTTCGAAAAAAGTCAACTTCTTTTTTTAATTAGAAAAATTAAGTCTAAGTCTAAATCAATATTCAAGTCTAAATTAGACCGGAAACAAGGGGGGTTAAGAATTCTCAAGGGAAGATGCGGAGCAGAAGTTCATCAATTTCATCTTCCGCTGCTCTTTCTTCAGCTTCATCATCCGCTGTATTTTCTTTCTTGAGTCGCTTTTCATTCGCCCTTGGTTGCAACTCTGTTTCTATTTCTCTTGCCTTTATTTTTATCATAAACTATAGGACAGAGCTTTGAAAGTTAAAGATTAACCCAATAAACCATACAAAAATTACAGTTTTAGTAAAAATTTTTTGTCATTTTTTAACTCTAAATTAGACTCATAATTAAAACTTATTTCTTAAACCGATAGAATTTAGCCTTCCTACTTTCCTATTTAACTCTAGTTTTCCTTTTGCTTCTATGATTGTCATAGTTATTAGACAACAAATCTACAATCCATAGAGCACAAGCAAATAAAAATGTATTCGCTTTGTGTTTTGTTATAATTCATAATTAAGAAGAAAATTGCATTTGGCTGTAAGATTTCATCCCTGACAAGGGCGAATCCTATAAATGTTTTAATCAAATGGAATAAAAGGAAGTGATTAAGATAAAAGCAAAAAAAGTTGATATTGCACCAGATCTAGCCTATAGGCTTCTTAATCCTAGACATGTTGTTTTAGTTAGTTGTATTGATAAAGCTGGCAAAGCAAACATCATAACTTTAGCTTGGTCAATGCCAACGTCGTTTAATCCTCCTTTAGTAGCGATAAGCGTTGCTCCAGAAAGATATTCACATAAATTAATTCAAGAAACGAAAGAATTCGTTGTAAATGTTCCAACAATCAAAATAATAAAAGAAACTTTATTTTGCGGCAGAAGAAGCGGAAAGAATTACAATAAGTTTAAGGAAACTACGTTAACTCCTTTACCGGCAAAAAAAGTAAAACCCCCTATAATCAAAGAATGTATCGCTCATTTAGAATGTAAATTAAGCAACCAAATAGAAACTGGAGACCACACTATTTTTATCGGAAATATAGTTGCTGCTTACGCAAACGAACGCATTTTCAATGACACTTATCATGTTAAAAAAGTAAAACCAGTTTACCATCTTGGGAAAGATGATTTTGTAACAATTAACCCTAAAAAAATTAGACCTCGACTGTGAAAGTTCTCTTTGATTTTACAACTTCATTTGAAATTGAGTTTAAATAGAAGATTTGCCCCTCTTTATTTCAATGGGGCATGACTTTGAAGATATTGATAACTGGGGCTTCAGGCCTTTTGGGTAGCAAGATAGTAGAACTAAACAAAGATAGATACGAAATTATCCCAACACATAGCACTCAACCTTTCCACCCAAATTCAGTGAAGATGGATATCATTGTTGGAGAGAATGTTCTCCAGGTCTTTAATAAATTCAGGCCAAATGTAGTAATACATACTGCAGCTGAAACAAATGTTGATAGATGCGAGAGCTACAAAAATGAGGCTTGGAAAGTTAACGTCGAAGGGACGAGAAATATAGCAGAAGCTTGTAAAAATGCTAATGCAAAACTGATTTTTATTTCAACGGATTATATTTTTAATGGAGAAAAAGGTCTCTATAACGAAGAAGATAAACCCAATCCAATAAACTATTATGGATTAACGAAATTAAAAGGAGAAGAAATAGTAAGAGCACACTGCGAAGATTATATTATCGCACGCCCAAGCGTTCTGTATGGATGGCACTTAAAGAAAACCAATTATGTCACATGGGTAATAAATTCTCTCAAACAAGGAAAGAGAATAGATGTCGTTGAGGACCACTATAATTCTCCAACCTTAGCCGATAATTTAGCCGAAGCCGTGCTAAGAACGATTGAAACTGATGCAAATGGAACATATCACATAGCTGGAAGCGAAAGAATAAACAGATGCGACTTTGCACTTAAAATAGCAGAAGCATTTAAACTCGATAAAACACTTATAAATTCTATTAAAATGGAAGATCTTAAGGTATGGATTGCAAAAAGGCCAAAAGATTCTTCTTTAAGTGTAGATAAAGCTCAAAAAGAATTAAAAGTAGGGCTTTTGAATGTTAAGGAAGGGCTAGTGAAAATGAAAAAAAGGGAAAATTCTGAAAAATGTCATTTATAGATTGATTTTTATTTTTTATATATGCTGTTTCCAAAATAAAAGTTAAATTTGTACAAAAAAGATTTCAATAAATTAGAGGTCCATCAATGGAAGAGCTTAAAAAATTCTTTAAAGGGCGAAGAGAAGTAATAGCAGCTTACCTCTTTGGCTCAAGGGCTGAGGGTTTTGAAAGAAAAGAGAGCGATTATGATATAGCTATTTTATTGGATGAGAAAGCTTTACAGATAGATCTTTTTGGTTATCGTCTTAGAATGATGAGTGAGCTATCAGACTTCCTAAAAAAAGATGTAGAGCTTATTATTCTCAATAATGCTCCACTATTTTTGGCTTCTCAAATAATATCTAAAGGTAAGATACTTCACGATAAAGACCCTGATAAAAGAGCTTTTTTCGAAATGAAACTGATGAGTAGATTCTATGATTACAAGAAAATAATGCACCAATATTTAGAAAACTTTAGGGAGAGAGTGTTAGAAGAGGGTTTGGGTTGATAGACAAAGACGTAATAGGAGTTAGGCTGGACAAGCTTAATTACTACGTAAGAGAGTTAAAAAACTAAGAAAGTTAGACATGGTACCTCTTAGAAATATTTTGGTTCATGGATATCTTGAAGTTAATCAAGAAGAAGTTTATTCTTTTTTACAGAAGAGGTTAAAAGAATTTGATGCCTTTGCCAAAGCTATATTAATTTTTTTAAAGCAACTTAAAAGTTGACTAAAAGAAAATTCTCTATGTAAGATATTATTTTTTATTTCTTAAGAAAAATTATGAATTTTTAAGAAGAAAATATCTCTTAATGGACTAGAATCTTTAGTTAGAGGTTTAACTTGTGGTTGATTTAGAAGGACTAACTCGCAAAAAACTAAAAGATGGTTTTAGTGATGAACAAATTCTAAAATTGCTAGCTGAAACTATTCGCGACTATAAAAAAATTTCACCTGAAAAAGCGAATTTCTTTGCTAAAGCTGTTTTTGACGAAATAAAAACAACTCTTAAAACTCAGTCGATAACCGATCACTTTCTGAAAGAGCTGATAGAATATCCAAAAGCGAACATTTCAATGGGTGAAATTGGCGTTGGATCTCGTGGCGAAGGCGATTTTTTCATTCACAAAAAGATTGCAGAAATTGTTAAAGAAACTAAATCCACAGTAGTTGGGCCAAGAGCTCAAGATGATGCAGGTGTTGTAAGAGCAGACCCATATTATATTGCAGTAACAGTTGATGGCACTCACTCTAGATTAAGCGAATATCCTTTTTTAGCCGGATTTCATGTTGCCCGCGCTGCTCTAAGGGACATATATGTTATGGGTGGTAATCCAATCGCAATGTTAACTGATTTGCACCTGGCTGACGATGGTGATGTTGGAAAACTCTTTGACTTTACAGCTGGAGTTTGTACAATCTCAGAGTTAACTGATATACCGCTTGCTGCCGGGAGCACGTTGCGCGTGGGTGGCGACTTAGTGCTTGGTGACCGGATGGTGAGTTGTGTTGGAGCAGTTGGAGTTATTAATGGCAGGCCAACAGCTCGAAAAAATGCCGAACCTAAAGATGTTATATTGATGACAGAAGGTGCTGGAGGAGGAACTATCACAACAACTGCAATTTATAATGGTTATTTCGATGTTGTTAAAGAAACTCTTAATATTAATTTCATTCAAGCTTGTCAAGCTCTACTCCAAGCAAATTTGCTAAATCAAATTCATGCTATGGCAGATGTGACCAATGGAGGGCTTCGCGGTGATGCTTGGGAAATTTCGAGAAGTGCTAATGTCAAACTTACTTTCAATGAAAAAGCGATCAAAAGTGTTGTTAATAAAAAAGTTCTAAAAATGCTAGAAAGCCTTAAGATAGATTACTTAGGTGTTTCATTGGATGCTCTTCTATTGATAGCTCCAAAATCAATTGCTGACTATGTAAAAACAATTATTGAACGAACTGGAATTAAAGTTGCTGAAATCGGTAACGTTGAGAAAGGTCCAGCTGGAGCAATTTTATTTTCTCAAAATACTAAAAAAGAACTTACACCTCTATTTAGAGAGGCAGCATATACTAAAATTAAAAAGGCCATCGGAGAAAAAAAACCGCCAAATTTTGAAAAAATGAAGAAAAATGTCGAGAAAGCTTTAAGAGTTGCTTTAGAGAAAAAAGATAATACAATTGCCTGGATTAAAGCTCATAATGCCGAAAAATTCAAAGGTTAATTCTCCTAAATTAAATTTTCTCGGAGGACTCTCTCTTGAAAGTATTTAAGGGAACTGTTAGAGTTAAACGAGGATTCTGCCAAATGACCAAAGGCGGTGTAATAATGGATGTCATAAATGGCGAACAGGCTGGAATCGCAGAGGATGCTGGAGCAGTTGCGGTTATGGCACTGGAGCGAGTACCAGCGGATATCAGAGCAGCCGGTGGAGTAGCTAGAATGGCTGACCCAATTAAAGTTCAAGAAGTCATGGATGCGGTGACAATACCAGTTATGGCAAAAGTTAGAATTGGTCATTTTGTTGAAGCTCAAATTCTAGAAGCGCTTGGGGTAGATACTCTTGATGAGAGTGAAGTTTTGACTCCAGCAGATGAAGAGCATCATATTGACAAATGGAAGTTTAAAGTTCCTTTTGTTTGCGGTGCTCGAGATTTAGGTGAGGCTTTGAGGAGGATTGGTGAAGGAGCATCGATGATAAGAACAAAAGGTGAAGCTGGAACTGGAAATGTTGTTGAAGCTGTTAGGCATATGCGCCTTATCATAGGAACAATCCGAAAACTTCAGAATATGCTTGAAGAGGAGTTGATGTCCACCTCAAAAGAGTTGGGTGCTCCTTATGAGCTTGTTGTTGAGACTGCTAAATTAGGTAGATTGCCTGTTGTTAATTTCGCTGCAGGTGGAATTGCAACCCCAGCTGATGCTGCAATGATGATGCAACTTGGAGCTGATGGTGTTTTTGTCGGCTCTGGAATTTTTAAATCGTCTAATCCTTCTATTCGAGCTGAAGCAATAGTTGATGCTGTCGCTCATTTTGATGACCCGAAAGTACTGGCTGAGGTATCGAAGAACTTAGGTGAGCCGATGCGAGGTATCGATATTCGAACTCTTGCAAAGGAGGAGCTTTTACAAACAAGAGGTAGATAAATGTCAATTAAAGAAGAATTTGATATTGAAGAAGAGTTTAGGAAAATAGATGAATTAACTGGAAAAAAATGGGACAAGCCACTCTTTTATCTTTCTTTAGCTCTTTTTATAGCTGCGATAATTCTTTTAATTTTTGAAATAATAAGATTGCTTAGAGGAGAGAACTTGGCAGTTTATTAAAAGAAATACGCGACCTCCTCAAAATGAAGTGAAACTATGAAAATTGGAGTTATCGGATTACAAGGAGACATTGCTGAGCACATTAGTGCAGTTCATAAAGCCATGAGAGAAGAAAATATTTCAGGCGAAGTAGTGTGGATTAGGAAAGCAGAGCAAATCAACGGATTGGATCGAATTATTTTGCCAGGTGGAGAAAGCACAACAATCGGAAAACTGATTGTTAAAGCAGGAATCGATGTTGCTTTGCGCGAAGTTGCACAGAAAGGCACACCAATTATGGGCACTTGTGCTGGCTTGGTTCTATTAGCCAACGAAGGCGATGACCATGTAGTAAAAACAGGCCAGGTTTTGTTAGGGCTAATGGACATTAAAATCAAAAGAAATGCATTTGGGAGGCAACCAGAGTCATTTGAAACCGATTTGGATATCTCAGAGCTAGGAAGCAGACCTTTTAGGGGTGTTTTCATCCGCGCTCCAGCAATTGAAAAAGCGGGAAAGAATGTGCAAATTTTAGCCAAATTTGAAGACAAAATTGTTGCTGCACGGCAAAAAAACCTACTTGTTACCTCCTTTCATCCAGAATTAACAGATGATACGCGATTTCATTCTTATTTTTTGAGATTGCACTAAACTTCATTCCAGTTGTAAACATGCCGTCAAATCAAATAGACTGTTAGAATTCTTTCTTTAAAAAAATTCGAATATAACTATATTATTATTATTAATAAGGCAAAATTTTAGAAATATCGAGCTGCACAAAATCTCATAGTTCGATAATAGAAAGGCGGAATTTTTAATTTAGTTTTTGTTTTTTCTTAGCACTTTTTTGCTCATTAAAAGAGACCTCTTTAAATTCTTCTTTAGTTATAATTACGCCTTTTTTAGAGTTTACCCTTCTAAAAATTTCCTTAAATTTTTTATGCCTCTTTCACCTATCTTACTTTTGACCTCTATTGGAACGATTTCATCGTTCTTTTTTACGATTATATCTACTTCTTTGTTTTTCCTGTAATAGGAATTTCGCTTCTATTTCATTAATGACAAAAGTTTCTAGTACTTTCCCAAAAAATTCTTCTTCTTGAAATTTTCAGAATAAGAAAAAATAAGAGAAGTTGAAGTTGGATAAATTTTTTTCATCTTCTCGAGGCTGCTAACGTACTTTTCTTAAAGCTGAAAAGCATTCTAAGCAACAAAGCATACCTTAAGTAATAAAAGTAATTAATTATAGTTTTTTTATCTCTTCTTAGACTTTGCTTAAAGCATCAAAGTTCAATATATGGAAAGATTACTATCTGGAAAAATATAATTAATCATATTTTTATTCTATATTAGAGACGCATTTTAAAAACTTTGATTTATACAGTATCTCTAAGAATTATTCCTTCAATGCTTCAGGAGAAAATCGTCCGCATGGTCGATAATCTTTCGTCTTTTACATTCAGTGAGATTTTAACATTTAATCAAATGTACATCAGATCCCTAAAATGAGTTAAAATGGAATTATAGATTGAATCATAGAATTCGAAATGGTTTGAGCTTTAAAAATTTTTTAGGAAAATAAATTTTTCAAACTAAAAATTTTTTAAAAATTTAAATGAAAATAATTTTCATTTGTGTGTGCTTAAAGAGCTGAGTCTACAATTGAAGCTATTTTGATGTTTGTTCTTCCAACATTCAAAATTAATATAATTAAAAAATAAGATTATGGATTATAAATTTTTATTTTCTTTTTAATTTGTTTTAAAATTTTAAATAAAAAACATAAAATAATAAATTTATAAACCAAATTTTAAAAATTTTAACCATTTAATTTTGTATACAATCGATTACAATAATTTTAAACATTAAAAATTTGAATTTTTATATTGATATTTTAATGATATTACAACGATTCGTCCAAGAGAGTTGAAAAAAAATATGGCTTTTAAATTTTCTAAAATTTTCATAGTTTTCTTTATGGCACTTTTATTCTTTATTTCGAGCTCAGTTGCCTTTGAAATCTCCTCTTATGCTATGGATTGGTATTCTTTTTTTCTCAGCGATTTACATTATAACTCAACCCATATTTATAATGACACTCGCGTTTATAATTTTATTTTGGTTCACGATTCTTTCAAATCATCTGATGGAACTTGGCTTGAGACTTGGTATCGGATACCGGAGTTGGCGACTTTTGTTTTTGTGACCGATTATGGAAGAATGCTCTCGGTCGAGGTCGTTCAAGGATTTTGTTTGGATAGGTTTGGAGTGTATAAAAATACCTAAAACTTGTGATATTCTCTGGTTGTCCACTATACTCACAAAGAAAAGCGCCATCAATTAATGATCTAGCAATTAAGTCTAACTGAATTATGTTAGTGAATGCCAGCCTCACAAGCCTATTGGTATTGCGAGTATCACTGAAAGCACAAGCGGCTTTCTGTAGATTTATGTTTAGTTTAACTTTTGATTTGAGAGCTCAATGGCTGAGAAATCAGAACCTTTTGTTTCGCCGATGGTTTGCAGGGTTGTGATGAACAACATCAGATATGCAGGGAAGTATAACAATCATAAGACTTATTAAAATGAATGCTATTTCTTAAAAATATGACGAGCTTCCAGTGGTTTCAGGAAAAGAAGTTATTAAAGCACTGCAAAAGATAGGTTACTATGTTTATGACCAAAAGGGCAGTCATGTGCACCTACGACATTTTAACGAGAGACCATTAACAGTTCCTTATCACGAAGAGATAGACCGAGGCACTCTCAGAAGAATAATTAAAGATGCCGGTTTAACTGTAGAAGAATTTGTAGACTTGCTTTAAACTTCAACTTCAACGATTTTTTGTGCCGGACCTTTTGGAATCTCTTTTTCAAGGGCACTTAAGTGTAGCTCGATAGCCTCTTTTATGTTTTTCAGAGCTTCCTCCAAGGTTTTACCCTGAGAGATACAGCCAGGCAATGAGGGTACCCAAGCAACATAATATCCGTCTTCACCTGGCTCTATTACCACTTTGAATTTCATGATTTAACCTAGTAATTATTTAATAATATTAAAAAGTGTATTTATTACTATTTCTGCCTCTGCCAAAGCTAAAAATTATTACGCTTTCTATAAAATTATGCTAAATACGAGATTTTTTAAAATGAAAAACAGTGAAATGATAAAAATACCGAAGAAAACCAATCTAAGCTAAGTTGGACCACATCCACATATCAAAATTATAGAGGCCATTGTTACATCCACTTAACAGAACTTGCAGAGTGTTCAGATGTTTCACCAACTTCAGAGATAATCAAAGAAAATGAGACTGGATTTTTTGTGGAGCCTATTAAGTTGCTTCAAGATGAAGATTTTTATCATAGCGTCATAGAAAATAGAATTTAGATCTATCCCAAAATTTATTTGCCAAAGTTCTTTTTCAATATAGTCGATCAAAAAATTCACTTCAAATTCGGGTAGTTTAAAATCTTATCTGCGAATACAAAGCCCTTTCTTTTAGTCTTCATGAGCTCAACATAAACAGAATTTGTGATGAAAAACTCTGAACGTGGAAACGCTTTAAAAAAATATTCTTTGCAATTACTTATGTTACAATATTATTTATAACAATTCTGACTACATTAACTTCATATGGAACTTCTTCGGTAGAATGCTTTGTATTAATAATTAGTTTTCGAATTCTAAGAGTTCTTTGGAACTTATTTGATAGTTCTTTAATTTTGAAGTCAACTAAGCCATCAACCAAATGATCAAACAATGTCTCTATTCTAGAAGAGAATACTCCTCGAGTACGTATAAGTATTAATGTACTACTCTTTAGAGCATGTATTCTTTCAATCAAGCTACGTAACAACTTTACAGCACTAATTGAGCTCTCAGAAATTAGCATTAAAGTTGTATAGGAATCAAAAACCCATCTAATATTTTTAAATCCTTTGTTAGTTAATTCATCAGCAAAAGTGCTAAACCATGCTGATACCTTTGCAAGGTCATATGGTTTCTCAATAAAGAATTTTTCATCAGAAGGTTTCATATGCTCGGGGCGAAAACTTGGAGTATACGCATCAACCACTATAAAATTTTCATATTTCGCTATCTCGGGTAAAATTTTTTTCATTTGGTTTCTAATGTGCTCTGGAGCATGATCGTAAGATATATAAACCGCAGCTTCGCCTTTTTTTAAACCCTCACATAAATATTGCATTGCCAGCAGAGAAGAATAAGTTCCTGGATCACAATTAAATGCAGTGACCAAACCCCTTGGAATTCCCCCTCCACAGAGGGCATCAAACTCAGCATTACCCGTTTTAGCAAATTCCAAAATTCACACCATCCAAATACTTCAATGAATTTGTTTTATGAACGACCTATAAAATAACCAAGTGATGATAACTAATTCCAAATTTCCAAACAATACCGCCACAAAATTAATTTTATACGGATAAATTGGGAACTCATCCTTTACACTCAAGTAAACTTACTTACCGCTATACTTGTTGCATTATCACTCCATTTTTTAGTAGAAAAAAGAGTTATAAAAAGAAATCCTAAAAAATTAATCTTAAAAATAATAATCAACTCAAATTTTAACTCAGATTTTGATTCAAATAAAAAAGCAATACTAAAAGCGAAAGTATAAAATTTGGAAAGATTTTTTAAGTAAATGTACAAGTAGCTCCATCTTTAGAGGATAAAATTTGCATAAAAAGTCCCTTGCTTTTCTAGTTACTTTGTTAATTGTATCTAGTACTGTTACTATCTCCCCAACTAGCGCTGCCGAAAAAGTTGCTGTAATTGCAACAAGCGATAATTTTCCAGATGCGCTTGCTGCTGGACCTTTTGTCGCAAAAAATAATTATTCTCTTTTTCTAACGCCAAGCGATAAATTGGCAGATGAAATTAAAACAGCTCTGAAGAATCAAAGCATAACAAAAGTTATAATAATTGGCGGAGAAGTTGCAATTTCTCTTTCTGTTGAAAATGAGATAAGGGCTCTCGGAATTAAAACTGAAAGAATTGCCGGGTCAGATAGAGATGAAACGGCCGCTATGATTGCTCAAAGATATGGAAAAACCGAGTATGCAATTATTGTTACTGATGAAAACTTTCCCGATACTTTGGTATCTACTTCTCTAGCAATCGCTTTAAATTGCCCGATTATCTTTACTAAATCAAAAGTTTTATCAAAAGTTAGTGAAGATGCATTAAAAAATGTACGAAAAACCATAATAGTTGGTGGAACGGATGCAGTTTCTAAGGATGTTGAAACAAAAATTTCACAAATCACAATAATGGCAGAACGAATTGGAGGAAAAGATAGATACGAGACATCTATATTAGTTGGCCATAAATATATGGATATTACGAAAGGAAAAGGACCTGCTAATAAAAGCATAATTATAACAGATGGAGAAAATTTCGAGGATGGTTTAGCCGCTCCAATTTTAGCTTCTGTTGCTTCACCTATTATGATAACTCCGCCTGGACTTCTCAGAAAAGAGCTTTCTGATTTTTCTAAGAAATATGAGATCAAAACTGTCTATGTTGTTTATGGACCAAAAATTCCTAGAGGGCTAATTGTAGCAGTGCTACAACAAATTCGAACATTTTTGGGAGTCATACCAACCTTATTCACTTCTATAACTATCTCAAAACTTTCAGTTGAAATTAATGCGAAAGTAAATGAGATGAAAAAAGTGATTGAAATCGCCGTAGCAGTGCCAGGGATAGGGGCAGGAGCCGCCCCAACAGCTGGTCCAAGCTATCCCCAAACTGGAACCCTCACAGGAACTATAAATGCAACGATCAATTTTCTAACTCCGATGGTCGGAGCCTTATCCAACATAATTGGAAGCATCACTGGAACCTACAGTATCCCATCTGGCACATCTGGAACCTTTAACGGAACTGTAAATTTTACAAGTATAACCGGAAATGTTGCTGGGAACATCATAACCTCTGGTAATATCTATGGAAACGTAGTTGGTAATGTAGTTGGATCTGTTTCAGGCACCAGCGTAGTAGTAAATACCATAACAGCCACTTTTACCGGGATTATTGAAGCAGTAATTGATGGAACAAGGTATGTCGGAAGAGTTGCTGGGAGTATCACAGGTACTGTAGTAAGTAACGTGATAAAAGTAACTTCGTTCAATTGGACTATAAGCAATTGGACTTATGAAAAGAACATCACAGGGAATATAGTTGGCAACATCCTTTAGTTGAAATTTTTTCTTTTAATTTTTTAGTGAAGTTTTTTAGTACAGTGAGAAATCGATAGGCCCATATTATTAATGCAGCCATCTGTATATAACTAAAAACTTGTCTTAAAAATTAAATTCAAAATTCTTTTCTATAAAAAATAAATAAGTTAAGTATCTCAATTGCTTTTTACTAATTGTTTTATTTCGCAATATGGGCAGATATTCCAACTTGTATCTAACTCTTTGCCACAGACTCTACACGCGGGCTTTTCAATTAAAGTAGCCCCACAATTTGGACAAAGTTTCCAAGTAAGATCGATCTTTCTTCCACAATTTGAACATTTAGGTTTTTCAGCCTCGAGTTGAAACTTTTGTGCATCATCAATAAAACCTACTTTGGGGATTTGAGCTGTCTCTAAAGTTGATTCTAACTTTGCTTCTTTATCGGGAGTTATCTCTTCTTCAAGCAAAGTTATTAAGAGTAATCCAATAATTGTTCCGGTTACTACAGCCAATCCTAAGCTAACCCAACCCAGATAGCTAAACTTCGAAAATATCAGCCAAAATCCAATCCAACTGCAGATAAAAATAAAAAAGTTTTCAACCAATGTGAATTGTCCAAATGTAAAGTAAACAGTCAAGCCGAGCAAAATGCTTGGCAATAGAAAAAGAGCAGTTGCGGCTAGCCAATAACTTTGGCTAGTAATTAGGTAATATCCCCAAATGGATAGTAATCCAGCTGTTAAAAAATAGACCAAATTAGTGTAGTAAGTTTGGCTCTTAATGAAAAATAGTAAAAGGCAAGCTAAAAATATCAAAATAAAGAAGCTAAGCGAAGTATAATAGGCAACTTGTGGCAACTCGATTGTTTTAAACGAGAATATAATAACTAAAAGTTCGATCGCAACTAATCCAAGCAAAATTTTTGAAGTACTAAACTGCATAAAATCCCTTATATCAGCAATAGAAAAAACGACTTTTTATTTTTTAGTTTTTGTTTTTTAATTCTAAATCTGATTTTATCTCGGATTTGTTCATACTTGATTTATTTACTTTTCTAGCATAAGTTTTTCTAAAGAGTAACTCATCTGTTTGAGCAAATTTGCTAGTGAAAGATAAATTAATGATTAACTTAACTATATATGCAAACAAAAACATCTTCTAAGAAAATATTATTACCTATGACCTAAATTAATCCATGGGAAAAAAGACATTTTTTCTGTTATTTTTAGTTATAATAATTTCATTTATAGTAAGAATTTCCACTGTGAGATTTCCATTTTTATTGGAGGCAGATCCTTGGTACCATTTTAGATTGGCCGAGTCGATAGTTGAAACGGGTTCAAGGCCAGAGTGGGATTATCTGAGCAATGCGCCTGAAGGGTCTCCAGCTAATTATCCCCCTCTTTTGCATTATTCTTTAGCCTATTGTTTTCTATTCCTTAGAAATTTGGGATTTGTTGTGAGTTTAATCCAAGTTAGTCAAATATTTCCTGCTATAGTTGGGACGATGGCAGTTCTTGTCCTATACTTCTTGTCCTTGGAGTTATTCAATAGCAAAGCAATTGCTCTAGTCAGTTCTTTCTTTTTTGGGATAATGCCTGCCTTTATAACAAGGTCCCTCGCTGGATTTACAAGACCGGAAAACCTAGCTTTTTTGTTAATTTTAATTTCTATTCTCTATTTTCTGAAAAGTTATAAGGCAAGGCCAGTTTTTTATTCGATTATTTCAGGTTTGTTTCTCGGCCTTAGTGGCTTAACTTGGGTTGGTTGGATGTTTGGGATCATTCTCATAGCGCTGCTATTTTTCTTAAAATTTTTAATTGAGCATAATCTATCACTTAGGAATTTCATAACAGTCATATTAGTTAGCGCAACTGTGGTGGGCCCTTGGATTTTGTGGAGTATTAAGATAGGAACGAGCATTTTTGCTGCTTTCTTAAACCCATTTCAACAGCAATCAATACATCATACTATAGTAATGGAGCTTCAGCATCCTACCTTGGAGATTTATTTCAAGATGTACGGATTTTTGCTCTTTATTTTTCCCTTTGGCTTGTGGTATATGTTAAGAAAAAGGAGCACCGAGAATGTTTTCATCGTTGCTTGGTTATTAATTGGGTTATATCTATCTTGGACAGGCATTCGATTTATGTTTATACCTGTACCTGCTATCTCTTTAGCCATTGGAATATTTATAGAAAAAGCCTTAGCACACAAGCAAAAACTGTGGAAAGTTATAGCTCCTTTTGCAATCGGGCTTTTAGTTTTTATTAGTTCTTATAATGCTTTTAGTTTTAGTTTGTCTGCAACCCCAATGGTCAATGATGAATATTATAAAGCTTTAATTTGGCTCAGAGATAACACTCCAAAAAATTCAATTACATTAGCTCCTTGGGACCAGGGTTATATCATCCAAGCCATTGCAAAGCGAAGAACAGTGCTTGATGGAGGAAGTCAGTTCAAAAATAGGACAAAAGAAGCTTTGGAGTTTTTTGCTAAAACTAATAACGAGAAAATTAGCGATTTTATCCAGGGATATTCTATAGACTATATTTTAATTGACAAAAGATCGACAACCTTGTTGCCAATTTTTCAAACTTGGAAAGAAAAAACAAAGTTCAAGAAAGTCTTTGAAAATGATTATGCAAGCATTTATTCAACCAGTAGTGCTAAGTAAACTGCTCGAAGGCTAAAAGCTTGGTTCCAGCAACTCCCCCACTTTAGAAAGTATTTGAATTACGCCAAGAATTTAGCGAATCACTTAATCATTATTACATCTTTTTCAGTTTTGAGATGCGGGTCCTAAGGAGAAAGACCTTATTATCCCCATGCAATTTTATGGGTGGACCACTATTCTGGTCTTATACTAAGCTGTGATTTAGCAAAACCTACAGAATGGATGTCCGGGTTTCCAAGGCAATTTTTGGATTTCGCTGATGGGAGGAGGCAAATATTAAATATATTCAGTAGGTGAATTATTCAGTAGGTGAATTATTCAGTAGGTGAATAAATGAATTTGTCGACAGGGAAACCGAACTCAAAACCCTATTACTTCTAGTTGTTTCTCTCCGGGTTTTGCTTTGATTAGG